>CAVIKQ010000077.1:0-8421 GCA_963643305.1 Eggerthellaceae bacterium | reverse complement strand
GATAAGGCGTGTGCTTCAGATTCTTAGCAGAAGAACAAAAAACAACCCCATATTGGTTGGCGAGCCCGGAGTTGGCAAAACAGCCATAGCAGAGGGGATAGCCCAAAGGATAGTCCATGGCGATGTAGCCGAAAACCTTAAAGACAAACTTATCTATTCACTCGATATGGGAGCTCTTATAGCAGGGGCAAAATATCAGGGCGAATTTGAGGAAAGATTAAAATCAGTAGTAAAGGAGGTAATAGACAGCCAGGGAGAGATAATCCTGTATATAGATGAGATTCATACACTTGTAGGAGCAGGAAAGAGTAGCGGAGCAATGGATGCCGCAAACATCCTTAAACCGGCACTTGCAAGAGGAGAGCTGAGAACCATAGGCTCCACCACATTAGATGAATATCAGAAATACTTTGAACAAGACAAGGCCCTTGAAAGAAGGTTCCAGATGGTTATGGTAGACGAACCATCTCCAGCAGAGAGCATATCAATCCTACGAGGGCTTAAAGAGAAATATGAGAACCACCACAAAGTACGTATAGAGGATGATGCAATCATAGCCGCAGTAGATCTCTCCAACAGGTACATTACCAACCGTTTCCTTCCCGATAAAGCCATAGACCTTGTTGATGAGGCAGCCTCCAAACTCAGATTGGAGATGAACTCTGTACCGGAGAAGATAGATGAGATGAACCGTAAAATCAAGCAATTGGAGATAGAGAGAGAGGCCATTAAGAGAGAGGGCAAGTCTCCCAAATTAGATGACATAAACGCCCAATTAGAGCAGCTGAGAGCGGAGAAGAAGGTTTCAGACGCACAATGGAAAGAGGAGAAAGACCTGTTAAGCTCCATCTCAAAAAAGAGACAGGAGATAGATGACCTTAAAACCGATGCAGACATTGCAGAACGCAACGGAGACTATGCAAAAGTTGCAGAGATAAGATACGGCAAGATAGGAAAGCTACAGGAGGAGATAAACAGTTTGGCCAAGAAAAAGGCAGACAACCCCAATCCGCTCATAAACGAAGAGGTTACGCCGGAAGACATTGCAGAGGTGGTAGCCAAATGGACCGGCATACCTGTAAAACGTATGCTGCAGAGCGAGAAGGAGAAGCTGCTGCACTTGGAGGAGGAGCTGCACAAGAGGGTCATAGGACAGGATGAGGCAATAAAGGCTGTTGCAGATGCAGTGCGCAGATCCCGTGCAGGATTGCAGAATGAGAAGAGACCTATAGGCTCGTTTCTCTTTCTTGGAACCACCGGCGTAGGCAAGACAGAATTGGCAAAAGCCCTCGCAGAGTTCCTGTTTAACGACGAGAACCTTATGACAAGGATAGATATGTCTGAGTATCAGGAGAGTTTTGCCGTTACAAGACTTATTGGTGCGCCTCCGGGATATGTAGGATACGATGAGGGTGGCCAGCTCACAGAAGCTGTAAGAAGGAAACCATACTCTGTAGTGCTGTTCGATGAGATAGAGAAAGCTCATCCCGATGTATTCAATATCCTGTTGCAGGTGCTTGATGACGGACGTCTTACAGACGGCAAGGGCAGAACGGTAAACTTTAAGAACACCATTCTCATAATGACAAGCAATGTAGGTGCAGATATTATCCAGAACTACATGAACAAGATAAACGACGTTAACAGGTCTCAGGCTCTTACAGATTGCAAAAATGCAGTTTTGGAGCTTCTTAAAAGGAGCGTAAGGCCTGAGTTCCTTAACCGTATAGATGAGGTCATAATGTTCCAGCCTTTAGGAGAAAAGGATATTAAAGATATTCTTATGCTCCAGATACGCCAGATTAAAGAGCTGCTTGCCGATAAGGAGATACAGATAGACTTTACAGAGCCAGCTCTTAACTATCTCGCATCCAAAGGCTTTGATATAGCTTACGGAGCAAGGCCAATAAAGAGGCTGCTACAGAAAGAACTCATAAACGAACTTGCAACCAAGATTATTGCAGGCCAGATAACCAAAGAGCATGCAATAACAGTAGATTACAACAACGGCAAGTTGGAATTTCAAAATGATTAAACAACAAATCTTTAGTGTGTTTGTTAACACCGTTTACCACACCAACGGACTCATAATCATCTGATATGGTTTGAGGCCCTTGGGCAGAACTTCCTAAAGTCGAGGCTAAAAGCAATCCATGGTCATCGCTTTGCGGATCGGTGCCATTATCCAAGAATGGAACACCTGGTTTTTAATATCGCCAGTCCTGCCCATTATTCGATATTGCCAGTTCTGTACGCTGCCGATATGCAACTTGTTCATCGGTTGATGTCCCGAACATTGTTACCAACCCCAGCCAAATGTCCGATTCAAATCCCGGCAACCGGAACGGCTGCATGCTGTAAGGCTCCCATTGGAGTGTTGACATGTCTAATGCTATATCAAAATTGACGTTCCCAGATTTTAATGTATCTCCGACTTTTGTAATTGTTTCCCTGCGATAACGCGCCCGATTATCGGGATGCAAGGGAAGGGTTTCTCCTGGCTTCAAAGAGGAACGCTTTGCATTCAGACGCGAGACAAAATAGTAATTCCCTGCTTGCTTTAAAAAATTCATATGGGTATCCCCATTGATAAAATGAAAAACAAAATTTTTCTGCGCTGTTTGACGATCCTGCTTCATATTTGAAAATCCCGTAAAAATCCCGTTACTGTCAACAGATTTGTTCATTTCGTAGCAAGAGATTATTGAATTATGCGATTCTCGTTGCGGCAAATAAATCAATTTTATCGGCTTATCAACCCCGTTGTCAGAATCTTCATAAATCCCGAGGCTCTCAATATCCACAGCAACTATGTTTGTTTGTTGAAAGCCTTCTTGATAAACAGGTGTTATTTTGTCATCCGCCGTTGCTCCTTGAGGATTATACCAATACAATCCGGCATTTGGGCGATTCCATGAATCTAAGCTAGATGTGTTGTTGGTATATACAAACGCTCCTACCTTGGAAGGTGGAACCGAAGAATATACAAGAAAACTTGACATATAAATAGAAAGATTCCCGTTCTCATCTTTCATTACATTAGGCATTCCATTCTCAGTTAGCGCTTCCCATGGATAAAGGGTAGGATTGGGTACAATTATGTTGCTGCCATTATTATATTTTTGTGGTGAAAGAATTGCCCCATCATTATCAGTGTATTTGAATAACGCAGGATTAATGGCAGAGAATTTCTGTTCTGTCTGTGCTTTTATCAAAGGGGGCGACAGACTGAATATGAACAGAATCAATGAGAGTTTATGTCTTATATTCATCTTTTTAAGATTTAATTCAATATAGTATATCGGTATCGAACCCATAAGCAATGGGTAACTACGCTTATTCTAAAGGATTGCCGGTCAAGATATCCTTCCCGGAAGCATCTAACTCCGGACCACCTCCGGCTGTATAGCCGCGACTTTCCCCGCTTTTCCACGGAGAAAGCCAGAACGAATAGAAGTCCCCTTTTGACAAATGGAATCTTAGTTTGATCCCTTTACCGATCAGTTCCGACAAATTCTTCCTGTTTTTCCAAAAAACAAGATGTCTGGTGCTGCTGGTTTGGGTCATGATTACGTTCTCGTCTCTTGTAAAACCTTCAACCGCATTTCCGTCTTTATCCAGAATTTCTATGGCAAGCATACTTCCGGGATGCCGGACATCGGCATTAACAAAGAGATATTTCCCATCCGTAAGAAGCTCTTCCGTTTCAAAAACACCTTCTGTAGTTCCGGCTCTTAAAGAGACGAACCCGTCGCGTCGCAACATCGCCAGCCCGGTGGCGAAATTTGAGTCGTGGGCAGGTTTGCTGTTATATCTTCCACTGACATAAAAATAAAGGGAATCGCCCACAATTATCGGGCTTCCGGCCGTCGATTGCACATTGCCCGCATTCCAGGCGTGAAAATCCTCACTTACCGGAAGGAAAGGCTCTTTTGATTCCCTGTCCCAGAGAAAACCGTCACGGCTCCATCCTATAAGAACCTCGTTGCGCTTCTGGATCATCAAACTATCGCAGACATTATTCTCCGGACCTTGCCAGACGGTGAAATAACCGAGCATACCGTTTTCATACGGCATTGCCTCGTGATTGTATATTTGCGGGCGAATACCCGGGAACAAAGGGTGGCGAGGATCATCCTCCTCCGCGTTGAACCAGTATTTTATAAATTTGTCGTTCTTGTGGTCGTATACCCTGTGTGCCAGACTTACCAACAGTTCAGGATCTTCGTGTGCGAGGAAACAGCGTGAACGTCGGTATATTTTCCCGTTTATGGTTTTCAGGGAGAGGACGTACTCTTTCCTGAAAGGATCGTAGTAGGCGGCGCAGCGGTCATAGAGTTCACCCGACAAGGCCTTGGGTTCGCTCCAGTGGATGCCGTCGGCGGAATACTTCAAAATCATGCTGACAGAGGAACTGTTGTTGAATCCTACAATGAACATCTTATACCGTTTGGCGGAATCCGGTTCAAATTTGTCAAGCAATACCGACACGCAGTCGTGTTCTGTAGTGTCAACGATATTTGTCCCCGGAACAACGTCCAGACAGGGTTTATTCCAATGCTTCCCGTCCCAGGATTCGGCATAACAAGTTATCAGCCCGTATTTTTTCTCTCCTCCGGCGGAGTACCACATTTTGAATTTCGACACCTTTTCATCAAACCATACCCCACCGCTGAACGGGGCAGCATAAGGGTCACCGTTCGCATTCAGTTCCCAATCATATTCCGCCCTTACAACAGGATTCAATGCGTAATACGAGGGTTTGTGGAATATGCGGCTGACGTTTCTGCGATTGAAGAATTCGGTATTGGCCACAAGCTGGCGCCCCTGTTGGGCATACAAATTCACGAAAGTAGAAACAGCCGCTAACAATATGACAATATATTTCATCTCAACAGTAAAAAAGTAAAATCCCGAGAATTAAAGAAAAGCGGATCAGGCTCTTTTTTGATTCAAATCGACACGTAAAGTCAAACTACAGCCTAATCCGCCGGAACTCAAGCATATGTTACCACATCAGCCGGGAGAATCCATCGCGTCAATATAGCATTAACCGCTATTTCTGCAATCCCGTGCGCTGGGGGTTCTGCCCTCGCATAGGCCACTCTGATGCCGATGAAAATCCTGCTGCCTTGGACGATATGCAGAACATCGTCGGAACCTCACCTTCAAGCACGGTAGCATATACCAACCCCTTGGAATCCATAACCAAGGACGATATGGTGCTTACGCCCAACTTGGCCGACGCAAACAAAGTGCCATCCTGCTTCACGATATAGTAGTTGGAAGTTGCGTCCACGACATGGATATATCCCCTGTTGTCAATCAGCGGAGATGTCTGCACATTCGCCGTTGTCGCGAATTTCCATTTCAGAGAACCATCCCCATTCAAGGCGATAAGTCCGGAAGCAGGATCCGTTCCTCCATTGGCATAGATTGTCCCGTCTTCACCGATCACGACTCCTCCATCGGGTATCGCTCCGGTTGTCTTATACACCCATTTTGCTGTACCTGTGGTGGCGTTGATAGCTATTACCGCACCGCCACCGCCGGCGATGTCTGTAACATAATACAGCGTGCCATCCTTCGCTACCGTAACCTGTGCACTGCGAAGTGCGCCCGTAAATGCGTCGGCAGCGCTACCGAAATCGGTATTGTAGGACCACTGCACCGCACCACTTGTGGCATCGACGGCAAACAATCCGACATTTCCCTTGCCTGCCGCATACACTACGCCGTTTTTAGACATGGTGATTCCTCCGGTCATATCGTTAAGTCCTGTGTTGAATACTGTTACGCTGCCTTCCGGAGTAAGTTTCCAGATCTCTTTTCCGCGCGTTGCCACATAACAGTTTCCTTGCGCGTCTATCGCTGGGGTTATGGCATACAGGTTGGTTCCGGCCACGCCACCCTTGTGAGACCATTTGACCTTGCCGTCGGGCTTCACCGCAATGACATAGACCCCTCTGTTGGCGGTCGTCGACTGCAAATCGCGGGCTACAACGTATATCGTGCCATCAGGGGCGACCGAAGGGCTGCTAAACAGATCCTTTGCCTGGGCTGTTGCAGATTTATCCGACATCGCAGAACTAATGTTCAGAGTCCACCTGATTTGACCATCGGAAGAATTGAATGCGATCAATGCCGCGAAATCTTCTCCCGCAAGACTGCGCAGAGTGTAGACTGTCGAGCCGTCCGGGGAGAGCGCAGGCGAAGATCCGCCTTTTATGGCACCGCCTATTTTTGCTGTCCACAGGGGGGATATTACCATCGACGGATCCTGTATGCTGACACTTCTCGTTATGGAGGCTTTCAATCCGTATGAGTCTGTAATCGTGAGCTTTACGGGATACGATCCGGCTTTGTCGTACCTGAAGACCGGATTCCGTTCTGTCGATGTAGAATGTTCTGCATCGGCAAACTCCCACATATAGGAAACAATCGTCGTGGTGCCCTTAGTCGTGGACTTGTCGATGAATTTCACCTCGTCTCCCAGATAATACTCCTCCTTCTCAAGCCCGAAATCCGCTTTTGTGGGATTGATGACCGTTATGTTGTGTTGAGCCGTAGAGCGCAGCTTGTTCGCATCGGTTACCGTCAACTTCACTGAATAGTTTCCGTCTTTCATATAGGTGAAAGTTGGATTCTTCTCTGTAGAGGTAGATTTGTCCTCGTCTCCGAATTCCCAGAGATACGACTCTATCGCCACCCCTTCGGTCGGAACGGAATTATCAGAGAACGTGATCGGGACACCGACCTCATATTCCGACTCCGCAACGATGCCGGCCTTCGCCGCCGTATTGTAGAACGTATGTTCTTCCTTGCATGCCGTTGCCAAAAGCAACAATGCCGATAAAAATATTAAACTTCTTTTCATGTCCTTATTCTTTTAATTGATTAAACATCAACTCCGGATTCGTTCATGCCAGGACCTCCGCCGGCTGTATAGCCGCGACTTTTCCCTGATGTATCGTCTGAAATCCAGAAAGCATATATGTCGCCATTTTCAACATAGAACCTAATCCTTATCCTATTGCTGGAGATTGATTTAAGAGACGCCTTGTTTTTCCACTCCACTTGTTTCTTCACACCATCCCCGGAAACCGCGATGCAATCGTCCCTGGAAAATCCGGAGATAACGTTTCCTTTGTCATCGAGTATCTCCGCTTTGAGAGTTCCTTTGATGTCAGCATTGACGAAAAGGTACTCGCCTTTGAACTCCAACACTTCCGTCAGCAACTCTCCTGTTCCGCCCATAGAGGCGAAACCGTCCCGTCTGATCGTGGCAAGCCCGGTGGCGACCTCCTCGCTCCCATCCACAAGACACCGGCCGCTCAGGTAAAAATACAGTTTGTCTCCTATGATGAGCGGAGATCCGACGACCGACTGCAGGTTGCCGTTATTCCAGGCTACGACATTATCGCCATCCACGCTTAGGAACGAGTTCATGTCTTCCCTTAGCCAAGAGTACCCGTCGCGGCTATAACCGAGCATGATCTGGTTTCTCTTGATCACGCCGTCGCGGTCGCATACGTCATTTTCAGGCCCTTGCCAAACAGAGAACAGGCCCAACATGATGCTCTCGTATGGTATGGCATCGTGGTTGTAAATACCCGGAGAACCGTCATTGTTGCTATAATGCGGATGACGCTGCTCGTTTTCCCACGGACCGAACCAGAACGAGTTCAAATCCGCTTTTGCCGACCTGTTCCCTGCCGCAGGATCTGAACTTTCCGCGTAATCCCTTGCGCGTACAGTGTACGGATCGCCCGGTTTTACACGGACATTATGCCGCATCGACCAAACCCATACATTGCGGAACGGGTTTTTATAAACAGTCGACCGGTCTGCCACCGCCCCGGATGGAGTGACATTGTCCCGCCAGTTTTTGCCGTCGCCCGACGTGAGATAATGGTATTTCCAATTGCCTGCACCTCCCGATACTTCAAACATCTTGTATCGGTATGCCGGATTGGTTTCCTGCTTGTCGAGCCACACTGTCGAAGCATCGCGGACGGAGCCGCGACGGACGATATTGGTGCCTTGAACAACACCCAACGCAGGCTTCGTCCAGTTTGTTCCGTCTGCGGATTCGGCATAGCAGGTCACTCCAGCTCCCTTGGCGGCAAAGCTGCCTCCTCCCGCCATATACCACATCTTGAACTTGCCGTCAGCCTCGTCATACCAAACGCCGTCGCTGAAAGGGGCGGCAAAGCCTCCGGCCTCTCCCTGCTTCTCCCAATCCTTATCGGGGACAAGTATCGGATTCCCCGAATAATACTCAGGATAATGGAATGTGCGGGTTAATGTACTGGACGCAATCAGGAAATCGTCGACGAACAATTGACGGCCTACATTTATCTTAATGACAGACGGTTTGCTGTCAAGATAATATGGAGTCATTCCCTTGCGGATATCGCT
>CAVIKQ010000076.1:0-8510 GCA_963643305.1 Eggerthellaceae bacterium | reverse complement strand
GTGCAGGATGCCGCATAAACAGATGTGTTGGTGCAAGTATAGCCAATGAGCGGTTTAGTATAAACAGGTTTGAACCCTCTGTAAATGTTCAGGCCGGTTTTCTTGGAAAGCTGAGCAGGAGTGTTGGAATCTATCTTCAGCCGGGAATCAGTTTTAACTTCTCTAAAGAGAGACTTGCCACATTTAACGACTTTGCGGTGCAGAACTACTATTCAGACAAGGATTTTTCTGTTACATTTGACGGAGGGCTTAGATTCTCATTCTAAATTCATACCTTTGTGGGCATTTAGAGATAATAAACATCCGAACAGGATGTTATTTGTAAGCAAAGATAGAGATGAGCTGCAATAGTTGTAATGCCGAGTCTGTAAAGCAAAGAGCCATAAGAGCTGTAAAGGAGGTGCTGCCAAATACAACAAAGACCTGTATCTGGATAGTGCGGCTTACGGTGGGTGTCTCCTTGTTGATTGTTTTCCTGCAATATTTTAATATACTGCCTGTTATATCGGGATTTTTATCTCCGGCATTTAATCTTATAGGATTGCCCGGAGAGGCTGCGCTTCCGTTTGTATCGGGATATTTTGTAAATGTATATGCGGCCATATCTGTTATGACTGCCTTTGATTTTGATGTTAGGGTTATTACTATCCTGAGTGTTATGATAATGTGCGCCCATAACATGATAACAGAGACTGCCGTGCAGAAAAAGACAGGAACCTCTGCCGTAAGGATTGTCTTATGCAGAACCCTAATGGCTTTTGTACTTGCTTTTTGTCTCAACAAAGTGTTGCCGGGGCATAGTGGCACGAATTTTATTGAAAATGCAGAGGGGACGCAAAGTTTGGCAGAGATGCTTAGGAACTGGTGCTTTTCTACCGGTCGGTTGGTAATTAAGATGGTTCTGCTGATATACATCTTAGGCATTCTTCAAAGACTGATGAGTGAGTTTGGTGTAATAAAATGGCTCGCAAAATGTTTCCTGCCTCTGCTAAGATTGTTTGGTCTGCCTGCAAAAACAGCTTTTTTATGGATTGTGGCCAATACGTTGGGATTAGCATACGGAGCAGCTGTTATGATAGATGAAAGCAAAAGCGGCAAGATAGGCAAAAAGGATATAGATTTGCTGAATTATCATATCTCTATCTCTCACAGCAATTTTGAGGATCTGTTTCTGCTCTCTGCTGTAGGAGCAGTATGGTATATATTACTGTTTTCCCGATGGATTGGTTCAATGGTACTTGTGTGGGGATTGCGTTTTGAGTACTACATTAGAGGGCAATTAAAGAGATAATTTTTACTAACTTTGCAAATATTTTTTATTATGGATAACAACAGAATAAAGTGTCTGATTATTGGAAGCGGCCCGGCAGGGTACACCGCAGCCATTTATGCATCAAGAGCAAATCTTAATCCGGTAGTTTATGAAGGAATCCAACCGGGAGGACAGCTTACTACAACCACAGAAATAGACAATTTTCCGGGCTATCCGCAGGGGATAAGCGGCAATGAGATGATGGAGGATTTGAGAAAGCAGGCAGAGAGATTTGGTACAGAGGTACGGTTTGGAATTGTTACAAAGGCAGATCTTGGCAGCAGACCTTTTAAAATTGAGATAGACGGCGAGAAGAATGTGCTGGCCGATACAGTTATAATAGCAACAGGTGCAACGGCCAAGTATCTTGGTCTGCCATCGGAAGAGCGATATAAGGGGGAGGGTGTCTCTGCATGTGCAACCTGCGACGGGTTTTTCTACAGAAAGAAGGATGTTGCCGTTGTAGGGGGTGGAGATACAGCGTGTGAGGAGGCTACATATCTTGCGTCTCTATGCAACAAGGTATATCTGATTGTAAGGAGAGATGTGCTAAGAGCTTCTAAAGCCATGCAGGAGAGGGTTATGAATACCCCTAACATTGAGGTCTTATGGAACTGCAATACCAAGGAGATACTTGGCGATGAGTTTGGCGTTACAGGAGCACTGCTCAACAATAACAAGAGCGGAGAGGATTTTGAGATAAAGATTCACGGATTTTTCCTTGCCATTGGGCATCACCCTAATTCTGAGCTTTTTAAGGAGTGGGTAAACACCAATGCAGAGGGGTATATCATTACAGAGGGAAGGTCTCAGAGGACAAATGTGCCGGGGGTGTTTGCTGCCGGAGATGTTCAGGATCCTACATACAGACAGGCTATAGCTGCCGCAGGTTCGGGATGCCGCGCGGCTATGGATGCAGAGAGATTTCTTAAAGAGAACGCATAAAATGACAATATGATGCAAAGAGTTATTACATACGCCTTTCTTGCAATGCTGTTTCTTACAACATCCTGTGCCGGATACTACGAGACAGCCAGAAAGAGCAATGATATGGATTTCAAATATGAAGCCGCCAAAAAGTTTTTCAACGAGAAAAAGTTTAAGAAGGCTTCCGATATATATGAGGATCTTGTGCTCCTGTCTCAGGGTACCCCTATTGAGGATACGGTTAATTTCTATACCGGGCTAAGCAAGTACAGATATGGCGATCTTATTGCTGCCGAAGCAAGTTTTGACAAATTCATTTCGGAGTTTCCAAGAAGCACTTTCTCAGAAGAGGCCAGATTCTTGAGAATCAAATGTCTTTTCAACAGCACATACCGGTATGAATTGGACCAGACCCCTACACACAAGGCAATGGTTGTTATAGGTGAGTTCCTGTATGACAACCCGCAAAGCAAATATTACGATGAGTGCCGCGATATGCTAAAGACACTGCAGGAGCGTTTAGACAGAAAGAGCTTTGAGGGGGCCAAGCTATACTACACAATGGAGGACTACCTCTCTGCCCACACAGCTTTAAAGAATGTGTTAAAAGAGAATGCAGACAATATTTACAGGGAGGAGATATTGTATTACACCACAATGGCCTCTTATAAATATGCTGTAAACAGTATAGAGGAAAAACAAAAGGAGAGGTATATGAATTTTTCAGATGATTATTATAACTTTGTGGGTGAATTTCCGGAGTCTGAACATCTGAAAGAGCTCACCGGATTGTTTGAAAAGGTACAAAAAATTATAAAGAACTGATATATTAAGATGGAAAAGAAAGAAAAAGCTGTTGCCATGAATACAATTACTCGTAACCTTGTTGATTTGGCAGAACCAACGGGAAATATCTACGAGACTGTAATGATTATTGCCAAACGTTCTAATCAGATTGCAGCAGAGGTAAAACAGGAGCTGAGTGCAAGACTGGAGGAGTTCTCCAATTCGGCAGACACCCTGGAGGAGACTTTTGAGAACAGAGAGCAGATAGAGATCTCCAAACATTACGAGAAGCTGCCTAAGCCTACTCTTGTTGCGATAAGTGAGTTTGAAAACAACGAAATTTATTACAGAAAGATAGAATCATAGTTTGTCTTTAAAATTGTGCTGAAAGGGAAACATATACTTTTGGGAGTTACAGGGAGCATTGCCGCCTACAAGGCGGCTCTTCTTGTTAGAATGCTCGTTAAAGAGGGGGCAGAGGTTAAGGTTGTAATGACCAAAATGGCCAAGGAGTTCATTACCCCTCTCACATTGGCTACGCTGAGCAAGAATCCTATTCTTGTAGATTTCTACAACTGCGAGAATGGAGACTGGAATTCTCATGTAAGCCTTGGATTGTGGGCAGACCTGTTTCTTGTTGCTCCATGTTCTGCCAACACAATTGGAAAAATGGTGGCCGGCATTGCAGATAATCTTCTGCTTACAACATATCTCTCATTGCGTTGTCCTGTTATGATTGCTCCGGCAATGGATATGGATATGTTTCTTCACAGTGCAACAACTGAAAATCTTGCAATACTGAGAAAGAGAGGGGCTGTAATCGTTGAACCGGAGGATGGGGAACTGGCAAGCGGATTATTGGGGAAAGGTAGAATGGAGGAGCCGGAGAGGATAGTTGGTGCGGTAAAACAGCTCTTTGCTTCTAAGAACAACTCCCCTCTGAATGGGAAAAGGGTTTTGATAACGGCAGGACCCACAAGAGAGAGGATAGATCCTGTGCGCTATATAAGCAACTACTCTACCGGAAAGATGGGATATGCCTTAGCAGAACAGGCGGCCTCAAGAGGGGCTTGTGTAACCTTGGTCAGCGGCCCTGTGGGTATAAACACCTCTGTGCAAGGCATTAATGTAAAACAGGTAGAGAGTGCAGATGAGATGTTTGAGTGTGTATCCGGGAACCTGCCTTTAAACGATATAATAATTCTTTGTGCTGCTGTTGCAGATTATAAACCGGCAATATACAAATCTTCTAAGATAAAGAGGGAAAAGGAGTTGAATCTAACAATAGAGCTTGTATCTAACAATGATATTGCCGCATGGGTTGGGGAGAACAAGAGTAACAGCCAACTCTCTGTTGGATTTGCTCTTGAAACAGATAATGAGGAGGGGAACGCAATGCGCAAGCTAAAGCGCAAGAATCTTGATATGATAGTTCTTAATTCGCTGAATGACAGCGGTGCGGGATTTGGTACAGATACCAATAAGATAAGCATAATAAAGAGCAACGGGGAGATTCTTAGATTTGAGACAAAATCTAAAGTGTCTGTTGCAGAGGATATAATTACCGAGATAGAGAGCCTTTTTAATGCAGATAAAAAGCCATGTTAAACAGACTCTACATAAACAATTTTGCCCTTATAGATCTGGCTGATATTGAGTTCCCTAATGGCTTAATAATTATTTCCGGTGAGACAGGTGCCGGAAAATCTATTCTTATGGGTGGGTTGTCTCTGCTTCTTGGTGGCAGGTCAGATGCCACAGCTCTGATAGACAAGGAGCGCAACTGTATAGTAGAAGGGACTTTCTCCATTAAAGGCGAACCGGCTCTCCAAAAGGAGATCTGCTCTGTTCTGGAGTGTGATGCTCTTCCTAATGACGAACTCATTATAAGGCGCGTAATCTCTCCAAACGGGCGCAGCAGGTCTTTTATTAATGATATGCCTGTTCAGTTATCCCAAATGGCACAGATTACCCCCAAGCTGATAGATATACATGCCCAACATTCAACACTAAAGCTCAACGATAAGGGGTATCAGATGAGTGTATTGGATTATTATTGCGGAGCGGAGAGCGAATTGGAATCTTATCGGGAAGCGGATTCTATGCTTAACAGGAAGATTGCAGAGCTTAAAGAGACACGGGAGATGGTGGAGGCAAATGAGAGGAATATAGATTTCATCTCGTTCCAGCTTGAGAAATTGCAGGAGGCCGCACTGAAAGAGGGTGAGTTGGAGGAGCTTGAGGAGGAACAGAAACAGCTTTCTACTGCGGAGGAGTATAAGAATGCTCTCTGCACCTCTCTTAATATGTTGTCTGCCAATGCCGACCGCTCTTTTATACAGAATCTTAAAGAGATTTCTCATCTCCTGAGCAGACATACAGATGCACATCCCAAGCTGTCTGAGCTGAGCGAGAGGTTTGAGAGTATGAGGATAGAGCTTAAGGATTTGGAGAGTGAGCTTGAGAATGAGGCTGAAAGGGTTGTAATATCTCCTGCGCGGTTGCAGGAGGTTGAGGAGAGGCTGAATACGTTGTACTCTTTAATGAAGAAGCATAGGGCTGATAGTGTTGAACAGCTTATTGAGGAGCGGAACAGGTTATTAAGGGAGATTGAGATTAGCAGTAATGCTTCTGAAAAGATAGCGGAGATTGAGGCTGAGGTTGGGAGGCTGCGTAAACGCAGGGAGGAGTGTGCAGAGAGGCTCTCTGCCAAAAGGCAAGCTAAGGTTAAGGAGTTGGGGGAGATTTTACAGGAAAGAATACGCCAGTTGGAGATGCAGGATGCAATTTTTACTGTATCTTTGTGCCCCACAGAGGAATATGGTCATAACGGTAAAGACAGGATTGAGTTTTTGTTCAGCGCCAATAAGGGGATAGACCCTGCGCCTGTACAAAAGGCGGCTTCGGGGGGAGAATTATCGAGATTAATGCTCTGTATAAAGTGGCTTATGGCAAAATATACCGGTATGCCTACCATGATATTTGACGAGATAGATACCGGCGTTTCCGGCAAGATTGCAGATAAGATGGGGTTGCTGATTGGTGATATGGGAAAGAATATGCAGATTTTCTCAATAACGCATCTCCCTCAGATTGCATCAAAGGGGGATACGCATATACTTGTTTACAAGGAGACAGAGGGGGGACAGACAAAGTCTAAGCTAAAGATACTTACACCGCAGGAAAGGGTGATGGAGATAGCCAGAATGCTTAGCGGAGAGGAGCTGTCTGAGGCTGCAATTGAAAATGCGAAATATTTATTAAAAAATCAGATATGAGATTAATTATTCAGGAGTCATACACGCAACTCTCCCAATGGGCTGCCGCATACATTGTTAGCAGGATAAATGCTTTTGGCCCTACAAAAGATAAACCATTTGTATTGGGATTGCCAACCGGTTCTACACCTCTTGGAACATACAAGGAACTTATAAATCTATACGAAAGCGGTAAGGTATCTTTCGAGAATGTTGTTACATTTAACATGGATGAATATATAGGTATTCCGGAGTCTCATCCGGAGAGTTATCATTCGTTCATGCACAACAACTTCTTTAAATATGTTAACATAAAGCCGGAAAATATAAATATCCTTAACGGGAATGCAAAAAACCTGAATGAGGAGTGCCAAAGGTATGAGGACAAAATAAAATCTTACGGTGGAATTGAGTTGTTTATGGGTGGAATAGGACCGGACGGGCATATAGCGTTCAATGAACCCGGCTCCTCTTTAACATCAAGGACAAGGGTTAAAGCTCTTACAACAGATACTATAATAGCAAACTCCCGATTCTTTAACAACAATATAGATGAGGTTCCTAAAACAGCTCTTACGGTTGGGGTTGGAACAATCATGGATGCTAAAGAGGTTCTAATATTGGTAAATGGGCATAACAAGGCTCGTGCGCTTTATCAGGCTGTTGAAGGTGCAGTAAACCACATGTGGACAGTAAGTATTCTGCAGATGCACCAAAAGGGGATTATTGTTTGCGATGATGCTGCAACAATTGAGCTTAAAGTTGGTACCGTAAACTATTATAAAGATATTGAGAGAAAGAATCTTAATTCAGAATCGCTGTTATAATGAATAATGAAATAGAAATTACTATTTCACAACGTATGGACAGAATGCGGAGGTATCTTGCCTGCAAGGGACTCTCCGCATTTATTGTACCGTCGAATTGTGAACATTTTGGAGAGTATGTCCAGGAGCATTTTAAGGCAAGGGAATGGATGAGCGGCTTTACAGGCTCTGCCGGTATGCTTGTAATTACAGCTACGGATGCCGCTCTTTGGACAGATTCGCGATACTTTGTACAGGCGGCAAAAGAGTTGGAAGGCTCCGGAATAAAGCTAATGAAGATAAAGATGCCACAGACCCCCTCTGTTGCCCAATGGTTAAAGGAGAATACAACAGGTAAGGTTGGCGTTAATGCAAAATTGTTCTCTGTAACAGATTTTGCGGCCTTGTCTAATGAGCTTGAACCGTTGGAGCTGATTGCCGGCGAGGATCCTTTTGCCCTCCCTGAATACAATATCTGGCCATCTCGAAAACCGGAACAGTTTGGACGTATAGAGTTACGGGGATATGAGGTGACGGGAGAGCTTGTAAAATCTAAGTACAACAGATTGGTAAAGGAGCTGGAGCAGCTGTGTGGGTATAGGGAGAGATTTGCCTACATAGTTACTACCTGCGACGATATTGCATGGCTCTGCAACATACGGGGTCGGGATGTTGAGTATAACCCCGTTGTAGAATCGTATGCTGTTGTAGATGAAAGAGGTATAAATCTCTTCTGCAACACTCAAAATTCGCCGTCGGCCATTACGGGGCTGCTGCAAAAAACCGGGATAAAGGTTTACAATTACAGCGAGTTTGAGGGGTTTATATCAAATATCCCTAAAGATGCTGTAAGAATTTATCTTCCGGGCACACTCTCCCAGAGTGACTATCTTAATATATCGGGAAAGGGAGCTGTCTGTATTCCCGATACAAGCAGAGGGGGCATTATTGCCAACATGAAGTCTGTAAAGAACGACACTGAGCTAAACGGTTTTAGGAGGGCCTTTATGTTTGACGGTATTGCCTGGTGCAAGCTGTTGAAATACATATATGATGCTGTTGAAAATGGTAAAACGTTAGATGAGTATTCTGTTGGGGAGAAACTTGTTGAGCTAAGGGAGGAGTGTCCCGATTATAGGGGAGAGAGTTTTGAGCCTATCATAGCTTTTGGTGCATCTGCCGCCCTACCCCATTATAGTGCAACTGTAAAGTGTTCAAATCTCATTGGCAAGAACAACTTTCTGCTCATGGATACCGGGGCGCAATATACGTTTGGGACAACAGATACTACACGTACAATAGCCATTGGGGAGTTGGATGAGGAACAAAAACTTTACTATACGCTTGTTCTAAAGGGGATGATTGATTTAAGTATGGCTAAATTTCCCATAGGCACAAGGGGTTCGCAGTTGGATATTCTTG
>CAVIKQ010000075.1:1667-8578 GCA_963643305.1 Eggerthellaceae bacterium | reverse complement strand
GAACGGAGACGTTCCGGGGGTTCGAATCCCTCCCTCTCCGCAATAAACCTTGAAAATCAAGGTTTTGCCAAATAGGCACACAACAGCGTACACGAAACGCCCAATTTCAACACGATTTTGGGCGTTTTTTCTTTACTCTTTTTCAATGTGACATCGTGTTGAAAAAACACTGTCTGCTATCTATAAACGCAACATTAATCAGATAGAGGAAGCCTATTTTACCGTAATTCTCCTCCAAGTTGGTAGATTATTATGGTAATTGGTATTTCTTCCCTATCAAACAAATGTTTTTGCGTTGGGAGTTTACCCTAACTTATTCCTTTGGCAAGAACCGTTCAAACCATTCTGCAAGGGGAGATGGGCAACTAAGCAAACCATTATTATATTGCAAGTTAAGGAAAGAGAAACGAATGCGATGTTTGGGTTGATATTTTTCAGTATATACAGACAAACTCCGCCCTCTGACACATTGTTCTGCTTTGACCTCAACCGGAACGATATCTTCTCCCAGTTGGATGATAAACTCAATCTCCGCTCTGCTATCGGGCGACCAATAATGTGGCACATCGTCCTTCATCTGTGGTATCAAAGATTGCAAAATAGCATTCTCTGCCATACTACCTTTAAACTCTGTGTAGTTAGCTGAGGCGTTCAACACAACAGTGGCAGGTAACTTTGCCAAACGGCGCAACAGTCCGCAATCGCAAGCATAGACTTTGAATGCAGTTGGGTCTTCATAGGCAGATAGGGGCAAGGCTGGCTTGGCAATATTAAATGTACGGTATATTATTCCCGCATCTTCCAACCACAAAAGCGCATCCTCGTAATCTTTGGAGCGTGCTCCTGGCTTCACCACCTTATAAATAAACTTGCGGTTCTCCTTTGCCAACTGCGACGGAAGAGAATGCCAAATTGCATGGATGCGTGGTATCTCTTTGGTAGTGGCATACTTGGCAAAATCAAGTTCGTAAAGGTCGAGAATATCTTGCAATACTCGCTCGACAGTTTCCATTCCCTTATTGCTAAGCAAACTAATGACCGCTTCTGGCATACCGCCACACACCAAATAGCGTCGGTATTCGGTCTTCAATTTATTGAAAATAATCTCTGACAGATGCTCTGCCCGCTGTAAGTCTTCCACATATTCAAACAATTTTTCGTCTGAGGAGCGAAGAAACTCCCGAAATGAAATGGGATACATTCGAAGTATGCGCACTTTTCCCACCGGAACCGTCATACTCTTTTTCTTCACTGCCACTCCCAATAAACTACCAGCAGCAATAATGTGATACTCAGGAGCATCTTCGTAGAAGTATTTCAGACTATTGAATGCTTCCTCGCATTCTTGTATTTCATCAAAGATGATGAGTGTTTTGCCTGCAATGATGGGCACTTCCGTGTAAAGCGATAATTCTTTGAGGATGCGCGCAGGATTCTTAGAAGTTTGAAAAATACTCTTTAGCTCAGGTTGTCGGTCAAAATCAAACTTTGCACAATGATCAAAAGCTATTTTGCCAAAGGTTTCCATCGCCCAAGTCTTACCTATCTGTCTTGCTCCTTTCAAGAGAATCGGCTTTCTATCTGCCTCATCTTTCCATTTTAGGAACGTATCTATAATATCTCGTCTAATCTCCATATTATTGTTTTAAGCGCAGAATAATGCTGTATAATACACTATTCCGCAGTTATATCTGCAAAAATAGCAATTATCTTGGAGAAAATCGAAGATTGAGTGAGATTTTTGCCTTAGGCTGTCTTATTCTTGTCATTTATGCACGGATAATGGAATTGGTCAAAAAACGCCAATAATTGTGTAGAAAAAGTAGCTTTGTCGTAAGTGATATGCATTAGATTCCTTGCCCGTTGGTCTTTGTGATATTCACTAACGATGGGGAAATTAGATTCAGGATGCTCTATATAATCAACGACATTTGATACCGATTCTGTAATCGTTGTCGGGTTTTTCTTAAAAGTTAGCCATTGCTTAATCCAAGCATTCTGTCGTATGCCTGCTTTTGCCATCGTTCGTTTGTCAGGATATTCATTGAATGTCTCCTTTTCACCGGCGTTCACATCACAATAAGCCACAATCTTAAAGATACAATCACGAATGACTTTAACCCGAGGATTATTTGCCGTCTCTTCCTTGAATTTGCTATAGTCAAGGCTTAGGAGATGGTCGAGAAGAGTAACATTAACGGGCATCGAACGCCATTCCTCTAAAGCATCCTGAGCCTTTGCAAGATAGAAATCTTGCATATTCGCAATCTCTGTGTCGTAGTATTGCTACGTTAATTGTTTGAGATATGACATCTGGTTTTCAGACTATTTCGGCAAATTTACAAATTTCCATTTAAATTTTAAATTGCGATAGATTATGTTTAATACTGCGGAATACGAGGATAAAGGTCGCACTCCACTGACGGAGTGGGCCGGAATATGATCCCTGTGGAGCGGTGGGGCAAAGAAGGGTCGAGTCTTCTGGCTTTCGGAGAAAGACGGGAGTCTCGACACCACTCATTTATAATCCGGCTATTTTCACCGCCGTGTCTCTTCTTGGCGGCACAGCCGACATCGAGGAGACTTTTGACCCTGCAAGGAGTCTGACGACCGCTTGCAGACTAGTGAATGCTTAGTGGTAAGTCAACTAAGTGAAAGACAACTTGGAGGCAACGATTACAGCTTGTTGTACTCCTCGTCACTGACAGGTTCCAGCCATTCATTAGGCTCGGATTCCGGATAGGTGTTTTCGACTTTGATGTGCGTGGCAAGATGTTGGAACCACGAGTCTTTCTGCGCTCCGTGCCAGTGTTTCACCCCCTCCGGGATGTCAACCACATCACCTGCTTTGAGCGCAATTGCCGGTTTTCCCCACTCCTGATACCAGCCACGGCCGCTAACACAGATTAGCATCTGGCGAGCCCCATGATGAATATGCCAGTTGTTCCTGCATCCCGGCTCGAATGTAACACTCGAAAGAGGAAGGACACTCTCCTTTGCCGAAGGCAAATTCACCGGGACAATGGGATTAAGGTAGCTGTCCACGGTAAGCATAATCTGTACCTCCGTTCCGAGTTTCAGGGCAGCTTCTGCATCATCCCACACGGACGGACGCATCCAAGGTTTCCCTTCTTTCCATAACTCATTGCCCTCTTCAAGCACTTTAGACAGAACACCAAGCGCATTCAGAGAACGTGGGAAGCCGGTATAAGCATATAACTGCGACAACGCTTCTTTCAGTTCGTTGATAGTAATCCCGGCATCCAATGCGTCACGAACGGCGGGCTCCAGACGCTTTAGATCTCCCTGTGCCTCAAGTGCCGCGCATGTCGCAAGATGTAGCTGACGCTCGGACAGACTCTGTGCTAAACTATTCACTGACATAACTAATGACATTATTACAAAAAGTACTATATGTTTCATTGCAAGAAGTTTTTGAAATCTATCGGTTAATTGCAGATTTGATATTCAGAGGCAATTGTTTGAATGTTATGATGTTTTACGATATCCCGTATGATGTTTTACGATATCCCGATGGGGTTACTCCGGTATGCGCTTTAAAGAAGCGGACAAAGTGCTGTGGATATTCGAAGCCTAATCTCTGACTCACCTGCGTGATACTCATTGACTCGTCCGCAAGAAGCCTTCTTGCGGAGGAGAGAATCCGGTCATTTATGAAGTCTCTGGCAGTGCGGCCCGTTTCGGTTTTTACCAACTCCCCAAAATATTTAGTTGAGTAACAGCATTTGTCAGCAAAGTAAGCTACAGTAGGCAGACCCTCGCTCTCGGCAGTTTCGGCTAAATAAGAGTCCAGCAGAACTGCAAACTTTCTGACTACGGTATGGTTTATTTCTTCACGTGTAATAAACTGTCTGTCATAGAAACGTAGGCAGTAGTTCAGAAGCAGTTCTATGTTGCTGACGATGAGCTCTCGCGAATGTTTGTCTATGCTACGGTGAAGTTCCTGATTAATCAGGTTGAGTACTCCACGGAATATCTCTATCTCACTGGTAGAGAGATGCAAGGCCTCATCTGAGGTATATTCAAAAAACTCATAGCGGTCAATGACTCTGCCGAGTGGGGTGCGGACAAGCAAATCCGGATGAAACACCAGAGCAGTCCATTTTGGATACTTTACCTCCGGATTGGCATCCACCTTGACGCTCTGTCCCGGTGCGAAACTGGTCACCGTCATCTCATCAAAGTCATATTCGGTTAGACCGTATGAGAGTTTGCATCCCTTGTTTTCCTTTAGGAACAGAGCATAGAGTCCATAATGGTAGACTCCCTCCGTCACCTCTCTCTCACGGTCGAAACGCACCACGCTTACCTGAGGATGCAGAGTTTCAAAGCCGTAATAGTCGTTGAATTCTTGTACTGTATTAAAATACAATTCTTTCATGTACAAATTCTTGTTTTTTACGCATTACTATAAATCCACAATGCAAAATTAAACATACGCTACTAACCGTTTTATACCGGCAATCCGGAAGATATTACCGGAATTCCATTTTATCCAAAAGTTATATCCGGAGATTGAATTCTTTGAGTGACCTGACCTTTTCTGAATTTGGTTGACACTTTTAGAGCTGTTAAACTAATATATTTTACATGTTCACAGATTGGGATGTATATACATATATCCCGACAGGATTATTGCTGATTTCAGCCGCATATACTCTAATGTGGCAACCATTCCGGTTCTTCCGCAATTCTCAGGGAAAGTCATTTTCATTATCCTTGCAGATATTTGTCAATTGCTGCGGCAGCCGTGCGTCCTGCTCCCATTGCAAGGATAACTGTTGCAGCACCTGTTACGGCATCGCCTCCGGCAAAAACGCCGGGTCTGGTTGTAATCCCCTGTTCATCTGCAACAAGGCCTCCCCTTTTGTTGCATTCAAGGCCCGGAGTAGTATTAGACAGCAACGGATTAGGGACTGTTCCCAAAGACATTATAACAACATCGGCCGGCAACTCAAAAAGCGAATCTTTTACAGGTATGGGCTTTCTTCTGCCGGAATCGTCCGGTTCTCCAAGCTCCATCTTTTCACATTTAAGAGCTGTGACCCAACCTTTATCATTGCCTACAACCTCCACAGGATTGGTAAGGAAGATAAAGTTGATCCCCTCCTCCTTGGCATGATGCACCTCCTCTACCCTTGCAGGAAGCTCATGCTCTGTTCTTCTGTAGACAACAGTTACCTCTGCTCCAAGACGAAGAGCCGTTCTTGCAGCATCCATAGCCACATTGCCACCACCCACAACACAAACCTTATGACCTACATAGATAGGTGTCTCCGCATCCTTTTCGTATGCCTTCATCAGATTGTTTCTTGTAAGGAACTCATTTGCAGAAACCACTCCGTTAAGATTTTCGCCCGGTATGTTCATGAATTTTGGCAATCCTGCTCCTGTCCCAACAAAAACAGCCTTAAACCCCTCGTTATCCATTAAAGAATCTATCGTAACCGTTCTTCCTACAACAACGTTGGTCTCTATCTTAACCCCAAGAGCCTTTACATTCTCTATCTCATGAGCAACCACGGTATCCTTTGGCAACCTGAACTCCGGTATTCCGTATGTCAGTACACCCCCGGCCTTGTGCAACGAATCAAAGATAGTTACATCATACCCCATCTTTGCAAGGTCAGACGCACAGGCCAAACCGGAGGGCCCACTGCCAATAACCGCCACCTTTATTCCGTTAAAAGCCTTCTTCTCTGTAAACTGCACGCCATTCTCTCTGCTCCAGTCTGCAACAAAACGTTCAAGTTTGCCAATGGCAACACTCTCCCCCTTTACACCCATTACACATCTGCCCTCACACTGGTTCTCCTGAGGACACACTCTTCCACAAATTGCAGGAAGCGAACTGTCTATTGCTATAATTCTTGCTGCCTCCTTAAAGTTACCCTCTACCACCTGATGTATAAAGAACGGTATCTTTACACTAACAGGGCATGCAGCCACGCAGGCAGGTTTCTTGCAGTTAAGGCAACGTGTAGCCTCAAGCATAGCCTCCTCTTTACTGTATCCATAACAGACCTCGTTAAAATTGGTTGCTCTAATTTCTGGATCCTGCTCTCTTACAGGTACTCTTGGTATATTATTAGCCATTGTCTTTCTGTTTAAATTTTAATAATTCTTACTATCCCCTAATCCTGCATTTGTGGTCTTTCTCCATCTCTTGTGTCTTGTACATTGTCTGTCTTCTCATAGCCTCGTCAAAATCAACCTCGTATGCATTGAACTCAGGCCCGTCTACACAGGCGAACTTGGTTTTTCCTCCAACTGTAACTCTGCATGCTCCACACATTCCCGTACCGTCTACCATGAGGGTATTAAGAGAAACTATGAGGGGAAGATTATACTTCTTGGTTGTAAGAGCTGCAAACTTCATCATTATCATTGGTCCTATTGCAACGGCTTGGTCATAAACCGCTCCGTTGCCCATAAGCTTGTCTACCATTGCAGTAACCAATCCTTTCTCTCCGTAGCTTCCGTCATCTGTACAGATATACAGGTGGTTACATACAGACCTCATCTCCTTCTCCAAAATAACCATCTCCTTTGTCTTGGCTCCAACTATCACATCTACGTATGCGCCTCTTTCATGCAGGAACTTAGCTTGCGGATAAACAGGAGCCGTACCCAATCCTCCGGCAATAAAGAGGAATCTCATCCCTTTTAGTTTATCGGGAAGAATATCTATAAATTCACTCGGCTGTCCAAGAGGGCCAACAACATCTGTAAAGGAATCCCCCTCGTTAAGATTGCAGATTTGAAAAGTGGATGCCCCAACAACCTGTATTACTATTGTGACCGTCTCCTTTTCCCTATTATAATCGCAAATTGTGAGCGGAATACGTTCTCCGTTCTCTCCGGCTCTTACAATAAGGAACTGCCCCGGC
>CAVIKQ010000075.1:841-1657 GCA_963643305.1 Eggerthellaceae bacterium | reverse complement strand
TGTGCAGATGATGCAATCCTCGGAGCAATTACCTCCATTAAGGTAATATTAGCTGTTAATATCTCTTTTCTTACAATTTTATACATAATTTCTAAATTAAATTCGCAAATGTAATAATAGTTTTGCAAAAACAGTAAAAATAAAAACTGCCTTAAGCTAAAATAGGAAGAGCCAAGGCAGTTATACGCTATCTGAACAATTCCTTACAATCTTCCAAAACTGTAGCCCGACTTTTTAAGATACTGAATTATCTCGCCCAACCTGTTATAGAGTCTGTCTGTTCTCTCCTCCTCAACTCCCGGATGTATAAGAACCAACGCCCCGTTCAAACCATCGGACTTTTCAAACTCATAAAATTTATCTATAAGTCTCTGCGACGGCTGGTAATTCTTCATAGACGGGGTTGTATAGTCTGCAGGGGTTGCTGTTCCCGGTGTGTAGTTTACAACCTTATACCCCAAATTCTCTATCACATAGACAGCCTCCTTATTATAGTACTCGTAAGGTGGCAAAAACCACAAAGAGTTTTGCTTATCTATGCCAAATCTTGCCAATTCTGCCGCATTAGCCTTAATATCATCCGCTATCTCTCTGTGAGAAACTATTAATGAATCCCTCTTTCCCCAGTTTGCATAGAGCAGATGCTTATTGGAGTGCCCCCCAACATAATGACCCTCCTTTATAATACTCCTTATTATCTCCTCATGTTCTGGCATTCTAAGACAGTTCCCAGTTAAAAAGAATGAGCCTTTCACCCTCTCCTTTTTAAGAGTCTTTAGAATCTTGTCTGCCCCGTTGAACATAGAATCTGCCGTA
>CAVIKQ010000075.1:0-831 GCA_963643305.1 Eggerthellaceae bacterium | reverse complement strand
CCATACGAATCCTTAACCACCTCAACAAAATCTGCCGGTCTCTGCTCCTTTCCCATATTCTCCATGGCGGCAAAGTAATATGCAAGCCCCGCTGTGCCATCCATGGTAGGCTCATTTGAAGCATAATCGCCCAAATCATCGTGATACACAGCTATACCGTTGTTAAAGAGAGCATACTCATCTGCCTTTCTCAAAGATTTTCCGGCCCGCTCATTAAAAACCGTCTTATAAACCGGTCCGTCAACAACCCCTCCGTATGTAAGATCTCCTGTAAGCACCGTATATGAAGAATGAGGCTGACAAGGATAATCTGCCCCCACAGGATAACCCACAATCATGGTTGTTCCCCATGGGTTACACCCTAACAACCAGTCTCTCAACGAAGTCTCCATCTCTACATAACTGCTGTCTCCCGTAATACTGTTATACAACCGAGCCTGTGTAATTGCTGCCGATGTAAGATTGTTTGAGCACCATATATAAGGTATTCCGTTAAGGAAAGGATCATTCTTTGCCCTTTGATATATTGCCTCAAGCCCATCTCTCATAAAGCCTTTGTATTTATCCGACACAGTTTTATCGTCAGATGCCGCAAGATAGTAGTGCCCCAGATTAATAAACGGATAATACTGATAATGTCTCCCTCTCCCAAGCTCCATCCATGGGGTAACAGGCTCCAATTGCCCCCAATAATCCGCTTTTTTCTTCCATTTTTCGCTTCCCGACAGATTATAGATTGTTGCGGCAGCCAATTCAATATCATCTGTATATGTATCCTCCTCATAGAAATATGGCGACACAAGGCATGCTGTCTGTGTATTTCCCGGTATC
>CAVIKQ010000074.1:0-8627 GCA_963643305.1 Eggerthellaceae bacterium | reverse complement strand
TCTTGTAGAAGGAGCGCGTCGTATAGGCAAATCTACCATTGTGGAGGAGTTTGCAAAACGTGAGTACAAGTCCTACATTCTCATAGATTTCAATAAGGTTGGGGTCTCCATTACAGATTTGTTCAAAGATCTTATGAATCTCGATTACATTTTTTTACAATTGCAGAGTGCCTATAATGTGGTTTTAGAGGAGCGAAAGTCTGTCATCATTTTTGATGAAGTACAGAAGTGTCCTCTTGCACGGCAGGCTATCAAGTATTTAGTGCAAGATGGTAGATATGACTACATTGAGACGGGATCACTCATCAGTATCAAAAAGAATACAAAGGAGATAACAATTCCGAGTGAAGAAGAGCGAGTAAGCATGTTCCCGATGGATTTTGAAGAGTTCAGATGGGCACTTGGAGATCAGGTGACACTCCCTCTCTTAAAAGTCTTTTATGAGAAAGGAATGCCTCTGGGTGTTGCTCATAGGGAAAAGATGAGGGATTTGAGGCTATACATGTTGGTTGGAGGGATGCCCCAATCTGTGAATGAGTATCTTGAGACGAATAATATGAGTAAAGTAGATATGGTGAAACGCGATATTATCCGGCTATATCTCGATGACTTTCAGAAGATTGATAGCACAGGCCGGGTTGAAACCATGTTTAAGGAGATTCCGGCTCAATTGAGTAGTAACAACTCTCGCTATCAGCCATATCAGGTATTAGGACAGATTGGGGATAATAAACTGATAGAATTGCTGAAAGAACTGGAGGATAGCAAGACTGTGAATTTCTGCTATTGCTCTAATGACCCTAATGTAGGTATGTCTATGACAAAAGATATTAAACGCTTCAAGATATTTTGTTGTGACACAGGGCTCTTCATAACCCTTGCCTTTTGGGATAAGGATTATACGGAGAATGTCATATATAACAAACTTCTCAGCGACAAGCTGACGGCAAATCTTGGCTATGTATATGAGAATCTGGTGGCTCAGATGTTTGTATCATCGGGTCATGCATTGTTCTATTACACATGGAAAAAGGACGAGAAGCATAATTACGAAATAGATTTTCTGCTTCCAAAGGGGGCTAAGTTATGGCCTGTTGAGGTAAAGTCCTCCGGCTATAATACTCATGCATCTCTTGATAATTTTTGTGCAAAGTTTTCAAATCGTGTTGATAAACGCTTTTTGATATACACAAAAGATTTCCGCAAAGATGAATCTACGACTCTGCTACCGGCATATATGACACCTTTACTTTAATACCTACATTCAGCAAACAAAATCCCAACCGCAAACAGTTGTGTTTACTCGTTCTCTATAAGAATTCATAAGCCATTCATCCCTCATTACATTACATACTCAAAAAAAATCTTAAGGGCACAAACCGCCATTCCAGCGGCCTGTGGCCTCGTTTTTAGACCTCAAATCCTATCCCAAAGTGTCAAAGAGGGGAATATATAAAATCTGATGTGTCAAAGATGAGAAGATATAAACAATCCCCAACTTCTGCAAGAGGATGCCTTTCTGCCTTTGCTGCTCTCCTCCACGCCCACCGCCACACGTACTCTTGATGGATGGAAAGTGGGGTAGTCTGAAACAGGCTGCAAATAGAAAACCACTGCGAGCGCATCTCTTCTTTTCGTGTTCGGTACAATTACGAGCATAATATTGGATTTTGGCAGCTAAACCCAATTATAATTGTTATATTTGTACTATCTGATTTTGGAGCTGTTTAATTTAGAAATATAGACAACAAATTGCTTCAAATTGAGCATTGGTTGGGAGAAAGAGCAGAGTTTGAGCATCATTTGAGATAGTTATTTTAATTTAAAGAGCTTCTTGATAATTTAATGTATATGAAGGATGTGGAGAAGGAAACGGTAACACTTTTGCAGTTACAGCAGATAATAAAGGAGGGAGTGGAGAATGCCGCACCACGCTCTGTGTGGGTAAAGGCGGAGATAGCAGCTATCAACGAGAACTACAGCGGTCACTGCTATTTGGAGCTTGTAGAATACAATGACAAGTCTCAGCTTGTGGCAAAAACCAAGGCTGTTATATGGGCATCTCAATACAGGATAATAAAACCATATTTTAAGGAGAAGACAGGCAGCTATATAGATGCCGGAATGCACCTGCTGATGCAGGTGAGTGTCCTGTTTTCAGAGATTTACGGGCTTAGTCTTGTAGTAAAGGATATAGATCCCGATTATTCCATAGGAGAAATAGAAAGAAAGCGGAGAGAAACCATAGAGAGGCTTAAGAGAGAGGGGCTTATAGAGCGGAACAAGGAGCTTGCCCTGCCTTGTCTCCCAAGGAAATTTGCAGTTATATCTGCCATAACAGCAGCAGGGTACAGAGATTTTATAAAACATCTGCACAATAACGAGTTTGGGTTTAAATTCGCCACATGGCTTTTTCCGGCGGCTATGCAGGGAACAGATGCTCCGGGCAGTGTAACGGCAGCCATAGAGAGAGTAGTAGAGTATAACAGAGAGTTTGTGGCACAGGGAGAGCCGGAATTTGATGCCGTGGTGATAATAAGAGGGGGTGGAAGTGTAATGGATCTGTCTGCATTTGATGACTACAGCATGGCAGAGGCAATAGCCAACTCTCCTTTTCCGGTTATAACGGGGATAGGTCATGATCATGACTATCATGTGGCAGACATGGTGGCTAATACAGACCTCAAAACCCCAACAGCTGTTGCAGATTTTATACTTGGCATATTTGCCGGAGAGGCTGCAAACATAGAATCTTTATCGGTAAGGATACGGCTTGCTGCCATAAACAAGCTGAATGGAGCAGAGACAAAGTTACAGATAGTAAAGAACAGGCTTAGTGAGTTGGTATTTAGGAGATTGCAGAATGAAGAATACAGGCTGTCTCTGTTGGAGCAGAAGCTGCGCATGGCAGATCCAACGGCAAGACTAAAGCCGGGGGAGGTTATAATTGAGATAGATAACAGGCGCTATACAGGTAATCTACAGGATTTTAGAGATGGTGCAAATGTAGAGTTGCATTTAAAGGAGGGGGTTGTAGATTTTAACATAAGCAATGTAAAGATTAATTATCGGGAAGAAAAATAAAAAAGGAGGAGACTATGGATAGTAAAAAGTATGGCAAAGCATTGGAGGAGATAGAGACTCTACTTAAAAACATAGAGGATCCGAACAAAAAATTGGAGGATGTTAAGGCAGATTTGGAGAAGGGGCTTCAACTCATAGAGTTTTGCAAAAAAGAGCTTGCAGATTACAAGCAGGAGATAAACACGGTGTTAGAACCGCAGCAGAACAATATCTAAACCGGGGTATGATTTACAATAACGATGAATATCTGCTCCCCTACAAGTGGGAGATAGACAAGCGATTAGAGAGAGTTCTCATTAAACGAGGGGAGATTGCCGGCTATAACGGCAAGTTGTCAGATGCTGCAAACAACCATCTCTACTATGGCGTTCACAGAGACAAGACAGGCTATTGGTTCAGAGAGTATGCACCTGCGGCAAAGGGATTGGTGTTAGCTGGGGATTTTAATGATTGGCTTCCCGATAAAAACAGCCTTGCACGCAGAGAATGGGCTTTCGCTAATATTGGCAATGGGAACTGGGAGCTGTTTGTACCGGCAGACAAGATAAAGGAGGGAGATCTCTTTAAGTGGCAGGTACAGTTCTCCAACGGAGAGTGGGGAGAGAGGATTCCGGCATACGCAACCACCTGTATTCAGGATGCACAGACCAAGCTCTTTTCCGCACAGATAGATTTTGGCAAAAGAGAATATGAGTGGAAACATAAGTTTAACAGGAAAATAACCTCTCCGTTAATCTATGAGGTACATATTGGCATGAGTTCCGAACAGGAAAAAGTCTCAACCTTTAACGAGTTCAGGCTGAATGTACTGCCACGCATTATAGAGGACGGGTATAACGTGTTGCAGATTATGGCGTTGCAGGAACACCCATATTACGGTTCGTTTGGGTATCAAGTATCAAACTTCTTTGCGCTAAGCTCAAGGTTCGGAACACCGGCAGAGTTCAAGCAGTTGGTAGACGAGGCACATGCCCACGGAATAGCCGTTATAATGGATCTTGTTCATTCACATGCTGTTAAGAATGATTTAGAGGGGCTTTCCACCATAGACGGAAGCGGAACTCTCTATTTTCACAGTGGCGCGGCAGGAGAACATCCGGCATGGGGAACAAGATGCTTCGATTACGGTAAGGAGGAGACCATAAGGTTTTTGCTGTCTAACTGCAAGTTCTGGCTGCAAGAGTATCATTTAGACGGATTTAGATTCGATGGAATAACAAGCATGCTCTACAAAGACCACGGCCTTGAACGAGACTTCTGCGGATATGCCGATTATTTTACAACTAATACAGATACAGACGCGTATACATATCTATCCTTGGCAAATACACTAATCAAGGAGATAAAACCGCACACCATAACCATAGCAGAAGATATGAGCGGCATGCCGGGTCTCGCAGCACCGGTGGCCAACGGAGGAGCAGGATTTGATTACAGGTTGGCAATGGGGGTGCCGGATCACTGGATTAAATGGATTAAAGAGCTTCCCGATGAATATTGGAATGTTGGCGAGATCTGGTATGAGCTTACCAACAAACGCGCAGACGAGAAGACCATAAGCTACGCAGAATCTCACGACCAGGCGTTAGTTGGAGACAAGACCATAATATTCAGACTATTGGATTCCCTTATGTACACCAAGATGGAGAAAACCTCCAAAGACATAAGAGTAGACAGAGCCATAGCATTGCATAAGATGATAAGACTTGTAACATTGGCTACATGCGGAGGCGGTTACCTTACATTTATGGGGAACGAGTTTGGGCATCCCGAATGGATAGATTTTCCGCGCGAGGGGAACGGTTGGTCTTACAAATATGCCACAAGAAAATGGAATCTTGCAGACAACAACAGGTTAAGATATAATTACCTGCTGGAGTTTGAAAAAGCCATGATAAGGCTGTTTAAGGAGAATGAGATTCTTAAATATCAGCCTGTTTCCATATACAATGATATAGAGAGGCAGGTAATGACATTCAAACGCGGAGACTTTATTTTTGTCTTTAATTTCAGCCCCTCAAACTCATACACAGATTACACCCTGTATGGAATAAAAGATGGGAAATACAGAGTTGTCATAGATACAGACCAGAAGGAATGGGGTGGATTTGAAAGAAACAGCAGAGAATGTGAACATTGTGTAACAGGCGGCAAGATGGAGATATACTCCCCAAGCCGTTGTGCCACAGTCTACCGTTTACAGAAACAGAGATGCAGATTATAATGCATAACATTGTGTATTAGGCTTTTTTATTATCCTGTATTATATAGGTAAATTGTAAAATTATTGTTAACTTTGGGTGTTATCTTTGGCCAATGCGCTATCTTTGAGCCAAAGTTTCTATCTTCTAAGGTATAACAGACAGAAGGAGTATCGTATGGCATATTTGGAATTCAATAAAGAGGAGTTGGTCAATTTGGAGTACTCTCTTAAAAGAGAGATTCTGCTCAGCAACAGAGCCGGTGGTTATGTGAATACAACAATTGTAGGGTGCAACACCCGCAAATACCACGGACTGTTAGTGGTGCCTATTGATAATTTTAATGGAGAGAAGCATATTCTGCTCTCCACGGTGCATGAATCATTGGTGCAGCATGACAAAGTCTTTAACCTTGGAATTAACAGCTATGGAGAGATATATGACCCTAAGGGGCACAAATATATAGTGGATTTTGAGATGAACTATGCCTCTACAATAACCTATAGAGTTGGAGGGATGCTTTTCTTAAAAACCATACTCTTTCTTAGAGACAAGGAGGAGGTCTTTATAAAATATACCCTTCTTGAGGCACACTCCGCCACCACTTTAAGGATAAAGCCGTTCTTGGCTTTTAGAAACATACATGCCCTTACACATGCAAACACAGATGCAAATGTAAAATATGCAGTTCTCGACAACGGAGTAGGATTCAGATTATACAACGGATTTCCGCAGCTTGCACTTCAGTTGAACAAAAAGAATGAGTGGATAGCCTCTCCCGATTGGTACAAAAACGTTGTCTACAAAGAGGAGGCAAGAAGAGGATTCGAGTGTTCAGAAGACCTTTTTGTTCCCGGTTATTTTGAGGTGCCAATACAGAAAGGGGAATCCATTATCTTTTCTGCCTCTACCACTGTAGAGAAACCAAGAGGGTTTAAAGGCAGGTTTGAGAGTGAGGTTATAAAGAGAGACAACACAAGAGTAAATTATGAGGCATGCCTCAAATTGGCTGCCAAACAGTTTGTTATAAAGAGAAACGGCAACTATGAGGTATGTTCCGGCTATTCGTGGTGCTATGAAAATCTAAGAGCAACGTTCGTCTCACTCCCCGGTCTTACATTCTATAATGACGGTGATACAGAGAGGTTTGAGCAGATATTAGACAATATTTTGGCAAGGGTAAAAGGGTTGCTGTTGCATTATGAGAAAGCTCCCGATATACCTCTGTGGTTTATAAGGTGTGTTCAGGAATATTTAGAAAGAGTAGTTGGCGGTAGGATTATAGCCCATAGAATACTTGTTGCAAAATATCTGCCTTTATGCAGAGAGATAGTTGAAAGCTACCTTAACGGAGTCTATAAAAATACCCATGTAACGGAGCAGGGGATGCTGTTCTCACAAGAGAACGATGTTGCACTCTCATGGATGAACGCATATAATGCAGGGAAGCCGGTAACAGAGAGGCCGGGTCTCAAAGTAGAGGTTAATGCCCTCTGGTATAATGCCTTAAAATTTGTAAAAGAGAAATTGCAGTTAGAACATGGCCCTATAGTTGACACAATAGAGAAGATAGAGGAGAACTTTACAGAGCTGTTTTATGACAAAGGCCGCAAGCAGCTGTATGACTATATCTATTCAGACGGCAAACATTTTGATACCAGGCCAAATCAGCTTATAGCAATATCTCTCCCATACTCACCATTAGATGAGGTGATAAAGATAGAGGTGTTGAAAAAGACAGACAAAGAGCTCTTAACAGTAAGAGGAATAAGAACATTGTCCCCTAAAAATCCTCTCTATAAAGGGGTATATGAGGGAGACCAGACAAGCAGAGATTTGGCACACCACAACGGATGTACATTCCCTTGGCTTTTGGGTTGCTATATAGATGCAAAAATAAAGATAGAGGGGGTTAAGTTTGTAAAGAAAGGGAAACAGTTGCTCGGAGCTTTTGAAGAGGATATCAACATGCACGGAATAGGTTCGGTTGCAGAGATTTACGATGGGGATCCGGCTCATTCTCCCCATGGTTGTATCTCCTCTGCCGTAAGCGTGGCCGAGATTATAAGGGGAGAGTGGCTGCTTGATCATGTGAAAGAATTAAATAACAGATAGTATGAGAGTATTGATGTTCGGTTGGGAGTTTCCGCCTAATATTGCCGGCGGATTGGGAACAGCCTGTTACGGCCTTACCAAGGGTTTGGCCAAAAACGGGGTAGACATTCTGTTTGTAATGCCTGCAGCATCTGGCAAAGAGGATCAGAGTGCTGTTAAGATAATCAATGCCAGCGATGTAGAGATAGAGGAGATGATAAGCAATACACACTCCGAATCTCAGATAGGAGAGGAGAGCAGTACAGAAACAGACTCTTTTTTTGAGCGGGTTAACTTTCTAAAAGTCAACTCCTCACTCATACCTTATGTAGACCCGTCTGTTATTGTTGATAGTAAAAAGAACGGGCTTGGTAGAAGCCGTACCTTTGCAACAAGAGAGAGCGAGGCAAGATGGTGGAAGGATTTTAGAATCAACCATGGAGGCAAGTACAGATTCAGCGGCAAGTACGGAGCCAATCTCATGGAGGAGGTGAGCCGTTATGCAATGGTAGCCGCCACTATTGCCAACGAAAACAGTTTTGATGTGATACATGCCCATGATTGGCTTACCTATCCTGCCGGGATTGCTGCCAAAAGGGTATCGGGCAAACCGTTGGTAATTCATGTGCATGCCACAGAGTTTGACAGAAGCGGAGAAAACGTAAACAGCATTACTTATGGTATAGAACGTATGGGAATGATGGAGGCAGACAGGGTAATTACCGTAAGTAATCTTACAAGAAATATAGTGATAAACAGGTACGGTATAGACCCTTCAAAGGTTGTTACTGTGCATAATGCAGTGGATTTTAAGGAGACAGCGCCATACGAGATAAGACGTGGGGTAGATGAGAAGATTGTAACATTTCTTGGCAGAATAACATTTCAGAAAGGTCCCGGCTATTTTATAGAGGCTGCGGCAAAGGTGCTTAAAAAGTGTGACAATGTGCGCTTTGTAATGGCCGGTAACGGAGATCTCCTTAACAGGTCTATAAGGCGTGTGGCAAAATTGGGGATAGCAGACAGATTCCATTTTACAGGGTTTCTTAAAGGGGATGATGTAAAGAGGATGTTTGCCTATTCAGATGTGTATGTAATGCCGTCTGTTTCCGAGCCGTTTGGAATATCCCCTTTGGAGGCTATGAAATCCAATGTCCCGGTTATAATATCCAAACAATCGGGAGTATCTGAGGTACTGAGGTATGCTATTAAGATAGATTTTTGGGATATAGATGCTATGGCTAATGC
>CAVIKQ010000073.1:554-8741 GCA_963643305.1 Eggerthellaceae bacterium | reverse complement strand
CAGTGATGCTGATATTGAGAGAAGAGTTGCCAAGGCTGAGGAGGAGCTGACCTACAAAGATTGTTTTGACACAGTTTTAGTAAATGATGATTTGGAGGCAGCTTTTAGGGAGGCCGAAGAATTGGTAATCAATTTTTTACAGAATTAATAGCAGATGCTGCGCTAAAGCGATAAATTGTTATGGAGCAAGGTGACAAGCATATTACGGCACTCTATTTTGGGTCTTTCAACCCGTTGCATATAGGGCATCTTACGATTGCCGAATATGTTTTGAATCATCTTCCCATAGAGGAGTTTACATTTGTGCTGAGCCCCCGTAACCCTTTCAAGCCGGCCTCTGTGGAGCTTAACAGCTGTGAGAGGTTGTATAATCTGCGGAAAGAGATTGCCGCTTTTTCAAAATCCTACGGGGAGAAAACCGGTAGCAATAAGATTATAAATGTCAGCGATATAGAGTTTTTTCTTCCATCACCTCTTTACACATACAACACTTTGGCAGCCTTTAAATATAGGTTCCCTAACAAAAAGTTTATAATAATAATGGGGGCAGATAATATAGCCATTATAGAGAACTGGTATAAGGGAGAGGAGATTCTATCTGAGTATGAGATATATGTCTATCCAAGAAGAGGCTTTGACGGTAAAGCTATCTGTAAAAGGTTGGGGGTACATTTTATGGATGGGGAGCTTGTTAATATATCCTCAACTGAGATTAGGGAAAAAGCCGCTAAGAGCAATGGTTAATGCGTTGTACCCTCTTTACAGCGTAGTTGCGGCCAAGCTACAGGGGCAACAATCGCTATAGGCTCTTTTTTTACAGGATGATTAAACCTAACCAATCTTGAATGCAGGCTTATACTGGCATCGGGATTTGAACGGGGTGCTCCATATTTGAGATCTCCTTTAATGACGCAGCCAATTGCCGAGAGTTGTGCTCTTATCTGATGATGTCTTCCGGTGTACAGTTCAACCTCTAACAGGTGATAATGCTCTGTTGAACAGAGGTATTTGTATCTTAGCCTTGCCTCCTTGGAGCCGGGCTTTGGTGAAGTTGATGCGTATGTTTTGTTTCTCTCCTGATTCCTTGTAAGATAGTGCGTTAGTATCTTTTCATCTTCTGCCGGCTTGTCACACACTAAGGCCCAATATGTTTTATGTACCTGCCCCTCTCTAAAAGCCTTGTTCATTCGTTCCAAGGCTTTTGACGTTTTTGCAAACAGAACTGCTCCGCTTACAGGTCTGTCTAAGCGGTGGATGACCCCTAAATACACAAAGCTTGGTTTGTTATCTCTCTGTGCTATAAATATTTTTAGGGTTGTTACAAGAGATTCATCCTCCGTTTTGTCTGCCTGCACTATCTCTCCGCTCCTTTTGTTGAAGACTATAAGATGATTGTCCTCATAAAGGATTCTGCTGCCAATGTCGTTAAACTCCTCTTTAGACATCTCCCTGTAGACTTCGCTCATAATATGTAATATTGTGTTACTTTTAATGTTAGTCAGATAGGTTTAAAGCTAATATTGTTCGTTGGCATTTGGAAAATCACCGCTTTTTACATCCTCTATATACTGTTTAAAGGCCTTGAGATATTCGTTGTGCAGGTTTGCATATCGTCTTAAAAATTTTGGCGAAAAGCCGTTGTTAAGACCTAACATATCGTGCATTACAAGCACCTGCCCGTCACAATCCCCTCCGGCACCTATCCCAATTACCGGAATCTTTAGAGCGTGTGTAACTTTTGCTGCCAATTGTGCAGGTATCTTCTCCAACACAATTGCAAAACATCCTGCTTTCTCCAAAGCTATTGCATCCTCCATAAGTTGTGCAGCCTCTTCCTCCTCCTTGGCCCGTACTGCGTATGTCCCGAATTTATGAATTGACTGAGGGATTAGTCCCAAATGTCCCATTACAGGGATTCCTGTTGAAAGAATCTTTGAAACAGATTCCAAGACCTGTGCGCCCCCTTCTACTTTAACTGCGTCTGCTTGTGACTCTTTCATAATGCGTATGGCATTGGAGACAGCTTCTATTGAATTCCCCTGATATGTTCCAAACGGCATGTCTACAACTACTAACGGATTTTTAACTGCCCTTGTAACACTCTGTGCGTGATAGATCATCTGCTCAAGGGTAATTGGTAGTGTTGTTTCATGTCCTGCCATTACATTGGCTGCCGAATCGCCAACCAAAATCATATCTATTCCTGCTTCATCTACAATCTTGGCAGAGGTGTAATCGTATGCTGTTAGCATGGTTATCTTCTCGCCTCGTTGTTTCATTTCCAATAGTCTGTGGGTGGTCATCACCCTCTCTTTTCCTGTTACCGACATCTTGATATTGTTATTTGAATCCTTTATCTGTTCTCCCTCCTCAAATTACGGTACAAAGCAAGTAAATTCCTCTAATATTTTCAATAAAGTACAGAAAAAGTTGTGTAGACTAATATAAAATAATGACAGTTTGGCAGTCTTTGTTTTTTGGCACAAGTTTAGAAATGACAGGGGAGTTGCCAATGGCGTAGAGATGCGCAGGGTGGCAGTGAATGAGTTTGAATAATAAAATTAGGAGATATAAATTATGGGAAAAATTATTGGAATAGACTTAGGTACAACCAACAGTTGTGTAGCGGTTATGGAGGGTAATGAGCCTGCCGTTATTATTAACAGTGAGGGTAAGAGAACAACCCCTTCTATAGTTGCATTTACAGATAATGGAGAAAGAAAGGTTGGAGATCCTGCCAAGAGACAGGCAATTACCAATCCTCAAAATACAATCTTTTCTATTAAAAGGTTTATGGGCGAGACCTATGAGCAGGTTACTAATGAGATAAAGAGGGTGCCTTACAAGGTTGTAAAGGGTGATAACAATACTCCGCGTATTGATATTGGCGGAAGGTTATACTCTCCTCAGGAGATTTCTGCCATGGTTCTTCAGAAGATGAAGAAGACTGCAGAGGATTATCTTGGGCAGGAGGTTACCGAGGCTGTTATTACGGTTCCTGCTTATTTTAGCGATTCTCAGAGACAGGCTACCAAAGAGGCCGGTGAGATTGCCGGACTAAAGGTTAGACGTATTGTCAACGAGCCTACGGCAGCTGCTCTTGCATACGGCTTAGACAAGAAGAATCAGGAGGCTAAGGTTGCTGTCTTTGACCTTGGAGGTGGTACATTTGATATTTCAATCCTTGAGTTAGGCGACGGTGTGTTTGAGGTTAAGTCTACTAACGGTGATACCCACCTTGGCGGTGATGATTTTGACCATGTCATTATTGACTGGCTGGTTGAGAAGTTTAAAGAGGATAACGGTGGTATAGATTTGTCTAAGGATCCTATGGCTCTCCAGAGATTGAAAGAGGCTGCCGAAAAGGCTAAGATTGAGCTGTCTTCTCAGGCTTCTACCGAGATTAACCTGCCTTACATTATGCCTGTTGACGGTGTCCCAAAACATTTGGTAACAACTCTTACAAGGGCAAAGTTTGAGCAGTTGGCAGATACTCTTATACAAAAGACTGTTGCCCCTTGCGAAAAGGCTTTGTCAGATGCCGGTCTAAAGGCTTCAGATATTAATGAGGTTCTGTTGGTAGGCGGTTCAACCCGTATTCCGGCTGTTCAGGAGATTGTTAAAAAGATATTTGGCAAGGAACCTAATAAGAGTGTTAATCCCGATGAGGTTGTTGCAGTTGGTGCGGCTATTCAGGGGGGTGTGCTTGCCGGCGATGTAAAAGATGTGCTGCTATTGGATGTTACTCCGCTTTCATTGGGTATTGAGACATACGGTGGTGTCTTTACAAAGCTTATAGAGGCCAACACCACTGTTCCTACAAGAAAGTCTGAGGTGTTTAGTACTGCTGCAGATAATCAGCCTTCTGTAGAGATACATGTTCTTCAGGGTGAAAGGCCAATGGCAAAGGACAACAAGACTATCGGGAAGTTCCATTTGGATGGTATTACTCCTGCTCCAAGAGGAATTCCTCAGATTGAGGTTACTTTTGATATAGATGCCAACGGTATTTTGAATGTGTCTGCCAAGGATAAGAGTACCGGTAAGGAGCAGAAGATTAGGATTGAGGCTTCGAGCGGCCTTTCTGATGAGGAGATTAAGAGGATGCGTGACGAGGCTAAGGCTAATGAGGCTGCGGATAAGGCTGAGCGTGAGAGGGTTGACAAACTTAACCAGGCAGATGCTCAGGTCTTCCAGAGCGAAAAGAACCTTAAAGAGTATGCCGATAAGATTCCTGCAGACAAAAAGTCTGCAATTGAGAATGCTACCCATAAATTGAAGGAGGCTCACAAAGCCGGTAATGTTGCAGAGCTTGATAACCTGATAAAGGAGTTGGAGGGTGCTTGGCACGCTGCTTCCGAGGATATGGCTCGTGCTGCTCAGGCCGGTGCCGGTAATGCTCAACAGCAGGGTTCGCAGGAGAATGCCGGACAACAGGGCTCTTCTAATAACGGCGGCAAGGATGGCGAGGTGCAGGATGTAGATTTTGAGGAGGTGAAGTAAGCACAGATAAACATCTATAGTAATAAATAGATAATCAGGGTGTAGCTCAATGAGTTACACCCTATTTTGTTTTTATCCCCTTATTGTTCCTCTCCCAAATGTTCCAATGAAAAAAATGGGTTGGAAATACTATGGTTTGGAATTGTGATTTGGTAAAAAGTGCCATTGGATAATTATACTGCCCCATAGCATTTGACCAATGGGGCAGTGTTTGATTTACCAAGTTATTACTTTATCGACAATCTCTTGTTGCTCAGCACTGCTACGACGCAGATAGATACGGGTAGTTTCTATACTTTCATGCCCCATCAAATCTGCAAGCAAGGATATGTCATTGAACTTATCCAGAAAATTCTTCGCAAAGCGATGCCGGAACGAGTGAGGGTAAACCACTTTCTCGTTCAAACCATATTTTGTAGCATAGTTCTTCAACTGTTGTGCGATTCCTCTGGTGGTGATACGCTCGCCAAAGCGATTAAGAAAAAGGTAGCCACTTGTACGATTGGTCTTACTAAGCCACTCGGCTGTTTCCTTGCGTAATACTTTGGGGATATAAATACGACGTATCTTACCTCCTTTGGTATAGATGTCGTAATATCCAATTTGTACATGTTCTATTTTAATTTGGATTAGCTCACTAACTCGCGCCCCAGTAGCCGCAAGAACGCGCACTACAAAATACCAAGCCTGATTATCTTCCCTCTTAAGCCTATTTTTTAAAAAAGTGTAATCTGCATTGCTAATCACATTTTCCAAATAAGAACGCTGCTGTACTTTGACCGATTTTAATCGCAGCCGAGATTTACCTTTGCTCTATCTTATCTTTTTTGAAGGTACGTTCATGATTCATAGGTGTCATAGACAAACGAATTTTTGCCACACCTTCATTTAAGATTTCAAACTGCTGTGGAGTAATTTTAAATTGAGCAGTAGAACTTATTTCTGTGACGGGGATTACAATATTTCCACTTATAACACCAGCAGATTGACTTCCATTCCCAATCACAGTCCCTCTTAGTTCAAGATATTTACCTGTGAATGTCCGAATTTTCATAGTTGGTTCAGTGAGGAAATTCATTCTGTCTGAACGTACTGTGGCTACTATCGAATAAATGGTGTCTTGCTTAGCCACACTGTATTTCATATTGCAACCTTCGGTTGCAAGTGCTTTATAAGTATAACCTACTGTTTGTGCTTTAGCGTTGAGTCCTAAAATAATACAGAACAGTAATAATATAATCTTTAAAGTTTTCATATTTAATCTTATTCGTAATCTTCGCCTTGTATTCCTAACTCTCCTTTGCTCATGGCATTGGCAATATCTATTTTCAGTTCTTCATCATAGTCTTTACTTGTCATAAAACTATTGACGATGCGTAGCAGCAAATCTTGGTCGATATTCGATGCTGCCACATGATAAATGATAGATTCCAATGTACGCATACAGATGCAAGCGTGCCAATAGTAATTGTTTTTGTGTAAGAAGTATGTACCCAAAGTCAGTGCAATACGCTTATTCCCATCATTGAAGAAATGACCAGAACAGAATCTATACATCAGATAGGTCAGTTTGTCGGCAAAGGTAGGATAGTATAAATCGTTTTGCACAAAATCCAATGCTGCACGAATTCCTCCTTCATCACGCACTCCTTCAAAACCGCCATCACTGGCATCAATCATTTTGCCATAGATGTTTAAGGTTTCATCATAATCTATGTAAATAATTTCCTTATTCATCTTCTGCCTGCTTTAAGCGTTTAAGCACATCTTTGTTATCCGCTAAGATACGGTCAAAATCAATTGACTGGTCACCAATGAATCGTTCAAACTCCTCAGGAGTAACAGCTTGCAGGTAGTCTGCAATGTTACCATGATACGCATCCCGGAAACTGAAATCCCTTGAAGCCATTTTTGTTCTGGCATCATTCAGATAGGGTTTCTGCATGGGATGTTCTGCAAGCTCATTTATAATATGCTCCACTTCGTCAATGGTAAGTTTTCTGCCACCGTTTTCTTTGAATCGTTCATTGATAGCTGCCCCTATACCGTTTTCAAATGAAGAAATTACCAATAACACCTCTGAGTACAGCGTATGCCTAACATTGTCCTTTGTATCTAATTTCAATACTTCCCGGTATTCCTTAGCATTCTCCTTGAATACAGCCTTGTATATGAAATCTGTAATTTGAGAATATTTGTATGTGGGATGTCCGTCCACATATTGATTGATGGCAGAAGTGAGATTTTTACGATAGTTTTCCTCTGTAATTGCAGTAGGAAGGTAATGCACATCCCTGCGGTTGATATATTTTGTTCCTCCACCTGTCTTTTCATTGATAGTGGTAATCACAAAATCCAAGATAAGGCTACGGACTTTCTTGGCTTTTTCACTCTCTGTAAGTAGCATACCCATATTCAAGAAAGAGCGGAAATTAAACAGCCCAAGTTGTGTTGTTTTGCTCGCCTCATTAATAAGGTGAGCAAATTCTAACTTAAACTCTTTCAACTGTTTACCCTTACATAAAATATATCCATTATGCTTCAATTCATAAGAATTTGATTGCAGGTAACGATCTATTGTAGATGTGTCAACTTCATAAAAGTCGGCAACCATTTTTTTTGTAAAGCGATACTCTCCCTCAAAGAGCATTCCTTCAATGTCAAGATGTTCCTGTACTTTGCTGACTGCAAAACGGTTGTTAAGTACATTCTGTCTTTCTATGTTTGAGATTGTTAAATCTTTCATCTTCTGTCTATTGCAATTTGGTACTCCACGTACCGAATCTTATTTTAATTATTATTTTTGTCTGTCCTAATTTGCTCACGTCATAAATGTCGGGAGCAAATCGCAAACAGCACAGAATCAACTTATTATTATCACATAAAACATAAACACATCATACAATCAGTTACACGATTGTATGTCAATGCCGAGAATCTTCTGAATTTCAGAAAGCGTTTTGTCTATTTCATGGTCGAGTGCAGCACGTTTCTCAAAATACTGTTTGAGCAATTCTGCCGGAGGGAGTATTTCTTCTTCCTCTTTCGGGAACTTGCATTGGTCAAAATTACAATCCAAGTCTATCAACTGTTTGGCAGTGAACACACGGCTCTTTTCTCCCACTTCGTCATTGATGATTTCTTTCCTGTCCTTCCACCATTCCTGAATAGGCAGTGTGTGTTCTACCTTCATTGGTTTGGTCTTTGAGAAGTGTTTGTATCCTTCCGGCATATCAAGACGATAGAACCATGTCTCTTTGGTCTTGAATCCTTCTTCGCAGCCTTCTGCTTCTTCATTATTAAAGAAAAGGATGTTGGTCGCAATAGGGGTATATGGAGAGAATATAGAACCCGGTAAACGGATGATGGTATGCAGATTGAACTTGCGGAGAAGGTTCTCTTTTAACGCGAGTTTTGCTCCATCTGTACCAAACAAGAAACCATCTGGGATAATCACACCACATCTACCACCAGCTTTGAGACGGTACATGATAAGTGCGATGAACAAATCCGCTGTTTCACTTGAACGGTATTGCACCGGAAAATTACTTTTTACACTATCCTCAGTGCTGCCGCCATACGGGGGATTCATGCCTATAACATTCACTTTGTCGCTTTCCTTGAAATCTGTGACATTTGTCCCAAGCGAATCGCAGTTTGCAATGTTGGGTGCCTCAATATCAT
>CAVIKQ010000073.1:0-544 GCA_963643305.1 Eggerthellaceae bacterium | reverse complement strand
CCGGTACCACTGGTGAAGTCACCAAAGGTTTCGCCCAATTTAGGGTCAAGCATCATAACGATAAAATCAGTCAATGCTCGTGGGGTATAGAACTCTCCGGCATTTCCTGCCGCTTGCAGGTCTTTTAAGATTCCCTCATAAATATCTCCGAATGTATGGCGATCGTCTGCGTCATCAAACTCTATTTCGTTTACAATATTAACCACTTGGCGTAGAAGCGTTCCATTCTTCATATACTGGTTCAAGTCGGCAAATGTTTCTTGAACAATACTTTTGGCTCGTGGCGTATTGGCATCTATCGGCAGATTCTTCAATGTCGGGAACAGTTTATCATTGACGAAAGAGAGTAGTGCTTCTCCAGTCAATGCTTCACCGTCTTTCTCATCTATCGCCCAATTACGCCAACGCAAATCATCGGGGATAATGGACTTATAATTTCCATCTTTCCATTCCCATGTTTCTTCTTGTGTATCATAGACTTTCAAGAAGAACATCCAAGTCATCTGTTCAATTCTTTGTGCGTCACCATTGATACCTGCGTCTT
>CAVIKQ010000072.1:0-8820 GCA_963643305.1 Eggerthellaceae bacterium | reverse complement strand
GAGTATTGCTCTCTGCAACTTCACAGACTCCAGATCGCTGTAATTTATATAGTCCGATGCAAACATATTTGATTTATCTACTTTTTTATCATCTATATTCAGTAGCTCTACACTGTTTTTCTCTCTCAATCTCAATGCTTCGTTTGTTGCAATCCTGTAAATCCAAGCCCTAAAGGCATTTGAATCTTTTACAGAAGAGTAAGATTTAAAAATCCTCACAAATGTCTCCTGCATTGCATCCTGCGCATCACTGTGAGAAACAACTATTCTACGTATATGCCAATATACAGGCTCTTTGTACTTTGTTACAAGCAATCTAAATCCGCTATCAACATCACACTTTAATCTATCTATAATTTCTGTATCGCAAATTGCCATCTTAAAACTCCTCTATTCCATTGTAAATAACTCTTTATTTCCTGCTCTCTCTCTGTCGTCTATATTAAAGACCTTACAGAGCTGCAAAAGTAAAATCCAACAGCAAAATTTTTTAGACATTAATTTTTCTTCCCGATAAACTACATTTTTATCCTGGCAGATATTGTCATAATCATTTATCGGGAAGGTTATTACAGTAATACTCTGCTGTCTGTAACAGTAAATATCATTTGATACAAATGAGCGACACAATAAGCAGAATTGAGAATAGCAGCAGATTCCTTGCAGTTTTGCCAAGTATTGGATTAAGTTCAAAATCCCTTTTTCTTCTCATCTCTCCAAACGTTAACAAATGGAGCACAAGATAGGGAATAAGGAATATGGCCGTTACCGGTCTTTCGTATGATGCCGCCCACACAGCAGCTATACCGTTAACCAAATATGTCAACTCTGCCCATTGTCTGCCAAACATAACAACAGTAGTAATTTTATGGGCTTTTGCATCATTCTTCATATCCCTGTAATTATTTACCAAAAGGATATTTACAGAGAGTAATCCTATGGCTACACTGCCAAGCCATACCATAGTCTCAACCCCACCTGCCTGAATATAATATGTAAGATCTACAGCTATTATTCCAAAGCAGAGAAAAACAGTTAGATCCCCCAACCCGTGAGAAGAAAGCGGGAACGGGCCGGCAGAGTAAGCAAGAGCAAAAAGAGCTATTATTACCCCAATCGGCAGCAGAATCCACCCTCCATAATATATAAGAGTGCATCCAACAGCAGAAGCTGCACCCAATGTTGCCAATGATGCCCTTAACATTCTCTTTGGAGATATGGTACCGCTCGATACAGCTCTTTTGGGGCCTGTTCTCTGCTCATCATCTATCCCTTTTACAAAATCGAAATAGTCATTTGCAAGATTCGATGCTATTTGAGCCAATATTGCAAATAGCAGGCATATACCAATTACAGCTATATTCAACCTGTTAAAATACCATCCGTATGCACCCGCCACAAGCACCGGAGATGCCGATGCCGGCAATGTTTTTGGGCGTATTGCCTCTATCCAATCCTTTATCATAATCTATCCTGTCAAATACAGATACCACAAGGGTACAAAGGTACATTTTATTGCAATAATTATTACTTTTGCGGCACGCTGAACGCAAAAGAAAAGGAGATTCGGAAATGCAAAAAAAAGAGACACCCGTCTTGTTGCTTACAGGGTATTTGGGAAGCGGCAAGACCACATTGGTAAACCACATTCTGTCAAATGACAGAGGAATCAAATTTGCGGTTATTGTAAATGATATAGGAGAGGTTAACATAGATGCAGACCTTATACAGAAAGGAGGAATTGTAGGGCAGAAAGATGAGAGCCTTGTAGCCCTACAGAACGGTTGTATCTGCTGCACTCTAAAAATGGATTTAGTAGAACAGCTCACAGATATAATAAAGCTTGGCAAGTTTGATTACATAGTTATTGAGGCCAGCGGAATATGCGAACCGGAACCTATAGCAAGAACCATCTGCTCCATTCCACAGATGCCACCTCACTACACAAAAAACGGCATACCAAAATTAGATGCAATAGTAACGGTGGTAGATGCACTCAGAATGCAGAACGAGTTTGCCTGCGGCGAGCAGCTGAAAAGAAAGGATATTGAAGAGGATGATATAGAGAATCTTATTATTCAGCAGTTGGAATTCTGCAATATTGTTGTAATCAACAAGGCATCTGAGGTATCCAAGGAGGAACTTGGCAGGATAAAGAAGATTGTAGAAAATCTCAGACCGGGGGCCAAGATTATAGAGTGCAATTGGGCAGAAGTTCCGCTCCCTGCAATCATCAACACCAAAATGTTTGACTATAACACTGTTTCAGCATCGGCAGGATGGGTAAGAGAACTCGAAAGAGCTGCAACAGAAGAGGAGGAGCACGAGGCGCTTGCCAGTCACCATGAACATAATCACAAGCATAACGATGAGGAGGAGGAACATGAACATGAACATGAAGGACATGAGCATGGGCATCACCACCACCATAATGAAGAGGGAGAGGCAGAGGAGTATGGAATTGGCACATTTGTCTATTACAGGCGCAAACCGTTTGATATAAACAGATTCGACAGTTTTGTAGCAAAAAAGTGGCCTGTGAACATCATTAGAGCCAAAGGTATCTGCTATTTTAATGATAATCCCGATATGTCATATCTTTTTGAACAGGCCGGTGTACAGAAGACCCTAAAGGAGGCCGGTCAATGGTATGCAACCGCACCGGAGGAGGAGCTGTTACAGTTGGCAGCACAGGATCCGAGTATTGTAAAGGATTGGGATGATAAATTCGGAGACAGAATGGTTAAGATTGTCTTTATAGGCCAACATTTAGATAAAGAGAAGATTACAGAACTTTTGGATTTCTGTATAGATGATGAATTCTCACTATAGAATTGAGAGGAGGATGACTCTTTTTGTCATTCTCCTCTCAATTAAGTATTCCCTGTATAAGAAGTTGTAGAAAAAGTGGTATTTCAAGGCTTGCGAAGCTGAACAAACCGTAGTTTACTTACGTAAATGAGGATTTGTAAAGCACGCGTAACGCAGACATTACCTTTTAAACAACTTCTTATTTCTCTTAAAATCCTATAGAGTTATGTTAGAAAATATAATTCTTATCCCACCTTTGATGTATAAACGCCTCTGCCCTATTGCAATGGTTCTCCACTCCCCTAAAAAGTTCCATTTTATTATGCCATTCATAAATATCCGGCATTTCTTGGCTTACATGGCAATCGCAAGCCTTACGTTTTAATTCTGCAACGCTATCTATATCTACATAATCTGTAGGTTTAAAAAGCTGTGTCTGCATTCCGCTCATAGCCTCGCAATAATAGAGCTCAAAACTATGATTCAACTGCCTCCAAGCATCAAAAACCAATACAGAACAGACCCTGTGGTCTCTATGATAATCTATAGGCCAGTGAGTAAATACAAGGATAGGATTCTCCTTCTCTATAATATCTTTCATCTCCTTATATCTCTCTTTATTTACCTCACAAGAACCATCTATTTGTGTAAGGAATACGCATCTTGCACCTGTTACCTTACAAGCATTCTCAGATTCAACGGCACGTATGGCAGCCGCCTCATCATGGCTTTTACCCTCAATTCCGGCTTCACCTCGTGTAAGATACACATTTACAACCTCATATCCAGCCTTAGACAACAGAATGGAGGTACCGCCGCATATTGTCTCAGGATCATCGGGATGAGCGCCTATAATAAGTGCCTTTTTCTTTGTTGTAGTTTTTGCAGACCGTTCAGCAGCATCTGCTATTGTTGAAAAGCCCAATACAGAAGCACCGGCTACCGCAGCCCCCGATACTTTAAGCATCTTTCGTCTATCCATATTTTAAGATTTAAGTTAATGTCCACGGCGTGTTTTTAAAACACAGCAGCTATTTTCTTTATATCGTTTAGCTTTTTACGCAAAGAGCTGTTCTTGCGTGCAACCTGTATATTATAATCCGTTTGCATTCTTACAAGCAAATCGGCATTTACACCCAAAGCCGCCTCTAAAAACAGTGCAAACTCTGTAGTTATAGGACGTTTTGCGTTTAACGTTTCATTTAAGGCAGAATAAGACAAACCGAAATTCTTTGCAAAGTCCTTTTGTCTGATTCCTCTGCACTCCAATTCCTCCTTTATCAATTCACCGGGATGATAAGGACGAAATGACTGTAAATTATTTGCCGGTATCCCCATAATTCCTCCTATTTATAATGATTTGTAATATCGACCAAAGCACATACCCCTACGAGCACACGTCTGCGTATGCCGAGGATTATCCCACGAAAAGGAGTCAATGCCAACCATACCCTGAGCTTTAGAGAATACCATTTGCTGTTCACATCAACCCGGCGTTTTCCTCTCTTTAGCACAAAGACAACCCTCCCGAATATCTCTTTACGTCCGCAATACTCCTTAGAGGCAATGACACCATCACCCTGAATTACAACCGTACCATCTCTGTTAAAACCCAATATCCGGTGAAGCAGAAAATGACCGTTACAACGAAAAAGCACGGCATCTCCAATCTGTGCGCTCCGGCGAGGCAGATCTATAGGCGAAGCCTCCTCCACCCCTTCGAGAACCACAAGATCCCTATTCCCCACTATGAAAGGCAGCATACTCACCCCATTCACAGGGATAGTCACCCTCTTACCCTCTCGCAGCAGGCCAATGACATCCATAAAAAAGCTGTCGTTATTTACGGTCATTCTTTCCATCTGTTCTAAGCTCTCTTTTCCGTTTTTATTCTCGATAGTGCAAAAATATGGAAAAATATTAACTTTGCTGCCCGGAGGAACTTATGAAAATGAATTGATGAGTTCCTGATGAGCAAAAACAACTATTAACAAAACGATTATATGAAGATAAAGAGCGGTTTTGTAATCCGTGAGCTTTGCGGCGAAAAAGTCATCTCCGGAGAAGGAAACAACTATGCAAATTTCAGTAAATTAGTAGTACTTAATGAGACTGCTGCTTATCTGCTTGAGTCTGTTGACAGCGGAGAGTTTACAGAAGAATCCCTCGTAGCCCTGTTGCAGGAGAGATATGATGTTGCCGCAGAAAATGCCTTGGCAGATGTAAAGGCACTCTGCCTTAAACTGAAAGATAATGGAATCATTGAATAGCGAATTGGGAGCAGTAACCATACACTACCGTGTAGGACCATTGTCTTTTAACCTTCTGTTCGAATCTCCATGGAGGCCTATGCCCTATTCAGACCAGGTGAGAATGCGTATCAAGACAGCTGCATCTGGTTTGTCACTTGCAGATCTCCTTCCTATCAGAGCCGGAGACAAAGAGCCTCGCAGATCGTTTGTGCAGAGGAAAGAGGAGCTCCTGCCGGGTCTTGAACCCAATATGTTAGACCTCTCTCCACTTGAACCGTTCAGAACAGAGCTTTCATATAAACCCTCTTTCAGCCTTACAATTCATACCCCAACCGAGTCTCCCTTGAATATGGATTCTAATGAGGGTCTTATTATGGACTTTAGAGAAACGGAGCCATACTTTAGAGCACTTAAACGCCCGGAGGGTACCTGGTTCAGAATAAGTACAAGCACCTCCCCCTCTTTAGGGAGTCTGCTTCTACACCATGACAATGGCAACGGAGAGTACTATCCGGAACCGGGAATAAAGCCATACCAAATCACATTTCTGTTAGACCTGCTCCTTAGAATCATGTTTTCCTACAGTGCCCCAAAACATTCCCTTCTCCTGATACATTCATCCGTTGTGGCGCTCAATGGCCAAGCCGTATTGTTTCTTGGAACCAGCGGAACCGGAAAGAGCACGCACAGCCGCCTATGGTTAGAGAATATTCCCGGAGCAGAACTGGTAAATGACGACAATCCGCTGCTCAGTCTTGAACAGGGAGGGCTCTATGCCTATGGCACACCCTGGAGCGGCAAGACCCCATGCTATCGCAATGTACGCGTTCCTGTAAAGGCTATTGTCTCTCTTGAACAGGCTCCCGAAAACAAAATTTGCAGGTTGAGCGGAATACGCGCCTATGCCAACTTCTCCGGTGCAGTTTCTTTAGTCAGGTGGGAACGCTCTCTAATGGATACCTCTACCAGAATGGCATCAGATATTGCAATGTCGGTACCTTTTTACTCTATGGGCTGCCTTCCCGATGCCGATGCTGCAAAGCTCTGTCACAGTACCATCTTCGGTTAAACTACCCGCAGTTTCTGCTTCTCGCAAACAGTAGATTTTCAGTAATTTATATTTGGCAATATAGGGGAAAATATATTTTAGCCGAAACAGCTATTTTTATTCAGCCACAGTGCGTAATTGAGAAGACCACGTTGTATTTCTCTTAGGAAGAGAAATATACATCGGTCTCAAAGTTACTGTTTATCAGTTAGAAATACAAATTTATTTTACACTTTTTTCCTGTAAATCTGCCTTTTTGTATGCAAAATGTTTAGCAAATCCGCTGTCTGCTTAACCTTTTATTCCACATCTTTATTTCTTAATTAACTGTTCCATAACAAATTACATCTGCCGCAAGATGCTGTTATACAAAATGATATTTCTCTTCCTAAGAGAAATATATGCAAGTGACAATTAATCTATGTATAACCAATAAAAACATTTTGCGTATGGAAAAGAAAACAATGTATGAAAAACCTATTGCAGAGGTGATTGACATCTCATTGGACGCTCCGGTATGTTTCAGTGTATCCTCCGGTGGTGCAGGTGAGGAATGGGGCGCCGGCGGCTCAGGAGGTTGGAGCTGATTGTAATCAACCACGGCTCCCATAGGAACAATGAAAGACCACAATCCGGGGCAAGAGATGGTTCCCAAATGGAGCCTGTTTATGAAGCAACGAAAAACAATTTTTTAATTAATCTAATTTTAATTCTAAAACACTTATGAGAAAAACAAAAGTACTACTTGGCGCACTCCTCGCATTGGCAATGACTGCATGCGAGAAAGATGAGGGGCTGAAGTTACAAAACAACGAGTTCAGCATAACTGCAACCCGCGAGTCCAATGAGGATAAGGGGGCAGATACACGTGCTACAATATCCAGTGCAAAGCTGAGTTGGTCTGCCGGCGAGTCTATCACCGTATGGGACGGATCAAACTTTGAAGACCTTAAAACCCAGGAGGGAGGTGAATCAGCAACCTTCACAGGAACAAAGATTACACCTACAAGCTATGCTGTCTATCCGCATAACCTAAAACCTACATATGACGGTAGCAGCACCCTTAAAGTCACCCTCCCAGATACATACGAGGGTATTACAGATTCAAAAGAGGGATACAAATCAGGCGAGGCATATCCGCCAATGTTAGCCACCATATCTACGCCAGGTGCAACATCCCTCTATTTCGAGAACCTCGGAGGCCTTGTAATTTTCAATGTAACAGGGCTGCCTCAGAAATACACACAGTTTGTCTTTAAGACTACCAACGATCTGCCTATAACAGGTGATTTCACTGTAGTTGAATCCGGTGGCAAGAAGGTGATTAAATCTGCTACCGCAGCCGGTACTACGGCAAATACCGTAACTTTCAAGTTTGCGAACACAGCAGCTTCCAACGATATGGTATTCTATGTTCCGCTTCCGGTGTTAGATGGATCTGACAAATATGAGTTCTCTATTGATTTCATGGATGTAGATGGCCATACCCTGTTCACTACCCCTAAGAAAGGCTGGGTTAAGATTGAGCGCAGCAAATACTTCCAGCTCGATTTGGCGTTGGGCAGCGCAACAGGCGGTGCCGAAGCGGGAACTGTAGGTGTTATCGTTACATCCGGCGTAAAAGGGAAGTTTACCCTTCCATCAGCCGGTACGGTAAATGTTACCATGGAGAGTAATGCCAATGATGTAGAACTGGTCTACAGCTCGGAGGGAACCCATCCTTCAAAGGTGAACATCAATTGCACCGGAGACATTACAGGTACCCTTACAGTAAACCTTGCAGACAGCCATGTAGAGGTAACGAAAGGAAGTTCTGTTTCCGCAGATAAAATAACCATCAATGCCCTTTCATCAAGCACCAGCTCAACTTCACTTGTCTTGGGCGAGACAGTAAAGATACAAGACAAGCTCACAGTGGCAAAAGGAAGTGCAGAGATTAAGGGAACGGTAAAGAGTGTAGAGGTTCAGGCTAAAGCAGCCGGTGACACATCTACCGATGAGGTGACCATAAAGGTTGCAGCGGGTGCCACAGTAGAAGAAACCCTGTCTGTAGGACAAGGTAACGTGGAGATTGCAGGTTCTGTAAAGAACGTTACAGTGGCAGAGACCGTGGCTGAGACAGCTACGGTAACAGTTGCTTCAACAGCTACAATCTCCGAGAAACTTGATGTGGCAAAAGGCAGCAGTATTGAGATTGCAGGTAAAGTGGGTACTGTAGAGGTTAAGTCTACTGTAGGTACAGAGGCTACTGTAAAGGTTGCAGAGGGTGCCAATATCTCAACAAAACTTGATGTTGCCACCGGTAGCGTAGAGGTTGCAGGTACAGTTAAAGAGGTTGCCGTGGCTGCTTCCGTAAGCAATGTGACAATTGCCGCAGCTGTGGAGACAGTAACAGTTGCTGCTGCCACTTCCGGAGAGAGCAGTGATGCCGCTCCTGTTGTTTGGGTAGCTGAGACCGGTAGTGTAACAACATCTCTTACAAACAACAACACCAACACAACAGTTGTTGCAACAAACACAGAAACAGGTTCTGGAACTCAGATTGCAAACATCGCCGGTACCGCATCCTCAATTACAATCAAGACTCCTGCCGATTATATGGCAGAGAAGATTCAAACAGGCGGTACTGTTTCCCTTGAGGATAACATCACAGGAAACTTTACCATTGAGAGTGGAAACGCTGTAATAAACCTTAACGGCAAGAAGATT
>CAVIKQ010000071.1:3485-8948 GCA_963643305.1 Eggerthellaceae bacterium | reverse complement strand
TTTTACCGTTCTCATAGTATAAGATTGCTTGTGCAAATGTAACTATTTTACCTGATATTAATGTTTCTGCCCCCTTTTCTCTTTATTTCCCCAATATATTGCATGCCTTTGCATTGATATTATCAGATTTTAGCCATATCTTTGCTATGGCTGTTCTCGCTGATATTGTTGATTTTGCAAGCACTGATTTGGGTGGAATATCTGACATTATCAAGCCCTGTGAAAGCTTTCTTTATAAAGGCTTTTGAAATTTTAGCAGACGAATAGTCTGCGGAGTTTAGGATAATAATAACAATTGCTAAAATATATGACTTTAAGTGTAAATCGTTATGTACCCTATGCTTGGACTGTAATTTTGATCTGGATGTTTCCTTTTTTCGCAAAAGCCCAGATTTCCGTTGATGCGGCTCCGCGCGACCCGAGACAGAAAGCTGTCGTAGACGATGTGACCTACAGGTTCACATACAGGACAATGTTTTCTGAGGATACTGTTGGCCGGGCAAAGTATTACGATAACCAAGTTTTGGAAATAGGTGCCAAGTATCTCCGTTATTATAGCCTGTTCGCAGAAGTGATGGACTCCACTTGGTATAAATATTCGGTTACCGGAGAAAAGACAGCTCCCGGTGACTCATACAAGCCGACAGAGGAATTACAATCGGGAGAGATAGGACTATACGAGGACCTCTTTTTTAATTATCCAGAACAGGGAAGCCTTACAGTCATCAATGCAATAAGAAACAAGACCTACTCATACTCAGAGACGATACCCTCTTTTGGCTGGAAGATAACAGACAAGACAGCTGTGATTCTCGGTTATGAGTGCAACGAGGCGGTAACCGACTTCCGTGGCAGAAGGTGGCACGCTTGGTTTACATACGATATTCCGCTGCGCTACGGTCCGTGGAAGTTGGGCGGTCTGCCGGGTCTGATTCTAAAAGCCGAAGATGCAGACGGTCTTTACACCTATGAGCTGATAGGGATTCAGAAACCTCATGCGGAGCCGATGTATAAATATAAAATACCGCAAGTTATCAAATGCAAAAGGGATGATATTCTGCGTATCAACGATATGCGGTGGAAAGACCCTTACGGACACGCCACATCCAACGGAGTTGGTATAATGCGGTTTAAGATGAGGGATCCTAACACCGGGAAAATGAGCGATATGACTGCTCAGGAATATGCTGCGTACATTGGCTATATCCCTCAACGGGAACTGGAATAAGGATTTTATGGAAAGGAAGACCACGGTTATACTGCTGATAACGGGATTGCTGCTGCTCTCTCAAGCTATTGTCTGGTCTGCTGCAGCGCAAACGACAATAAGCGGGACTGTGCGATATGCGCAGAGCGGTGAGACCGTAGCGGGTGCCAGTGTCATATTCCAGACACCCGACGGAAAGACGGGGTACGGGTTTGATGTTACCGATGCTAATGGGCGATTCTTTTTCAAATACAACATCCCGGCCGACTCGGTGAGGATAATGGTGACCGGATTCAATCTAAAGAAGATGTTCCGTATAGTCCCGTTGCCAACAGGAATATTAGATTTCCAAGTGGAGTTTGAGGAAATTATACTCAAAGAGGTGATGGTAAGGGGGGAGCCGGTCAGGCGTCGGAGCGATACCCTAAGTTATATTGTGAATGCCTACGCAGACAGTCTTGTGGACCGCTCCATTGGTGATGTGATGAAGAAGATGCCCGGCATAGAGGTAGGCGCGTCCGGGCAGATAAGGTTCAACAACCGTCCAATCAACAAGTTCTATATTGAGGGATTAGATCTGATGGGAGGCCGTTACGGTGTAGCCGTGAACAATGTCCGCGCCAAGGACATAGCCCGCGTGGAGGTGATGGAGAATCATCAGCCCATAAGAGCAATGGAGGGATTGGAATACTCTCCGGATGCAGCCATCAATCTGCGGCTTAAAAACAGAGCCAAGGGTAGTTTCATTTCCACTATCCAGATAGGCGCCGGTTATAAGCCCTGGCTCTGGAACGGAGAACTTGCAATGATGTATTTCACGGGGAAATGGCAGACGATGACTACATATAAGACGAACAATGCCGGACAAGACGTGACATCTGAACTTGAATCGTTTTACGACCGGTTGGAGAAAGAATATTCTGCATTGTCTGTTCACAAGCCTGCCACTCCCGACACCGACCGTGAAAGGTATATGAACAATGAGACACACGCTGTTTCTATAAGCAATATTCTCAAGCTGAGTAAAGACTCGGATCATACTCTCAATCTGAATGTAATGTACTTGCACGACCGGCAGAGGTACAACTCCAGGTCTCTTACCACATATTATTTTCTCGGAGAATCACAACTTGAAATAGATGAGTCCACTTCTACAATCGAGACTACAGATGAGGCAGAATTCAAGGTCAAGTATAATCGGAACGACAAGAAGGTCTATCTTAGCGAGCAATTCTCCTTTGGCGCTAAATGGGATGATAACTTAGGCAGTGTGATAAACGGCACAGAAACAGTGAATCAAAGGTTCGGTATGAAGCAATTGCGTTCGCAGAACGACTTGCGTTTCATCAAAGTGCTGAACGGTGACATACGTTTGAACTTCACTTCACGTATCTATGCCTCTGAAATGCCTTCGAACCTGAGGGTTAATCCCGTCCTGTACCCGGAAATCTTAGGTTATGAAGCACAAGAAGCGTTGCAAGAGGTGTCCAACCGCAGGCTCAGCACAGAAAACAGTGTTTTCATCATCAAGTCATTCCCCAAGGCAGGTATTGACCTGCACACATCGCTGGGAGTCTCGGCAGAACTACAGGAGATGACGAGCAGCCTGTACGAACCCGTTACGGCCTCCTATGATACCAAGACCGTCTCAGACAGTCTGCGCAACGATACGGATTACCATCGTGTAGACGTGCGGGTCAGGCTCGGTATGACTTATCACATTAGAAATTTCACTGTTTCCGCCGGTATAAGTCCCCTCTATTCCCACCTGTTTTCCGCTGACCACATTTTAGGGAAAGACAGACAATGTAACAAGGTGTTTTTCAACCCGCACTTGGCATTAAACTGGAAAATAACACCCAATATGAGTCTCCTGGCATCAGGTAGCCTTACGGGTAATATAGGGGCAGCCTCAAGCATATACAGCGGCTATATTATGACCGACTATCGGCAGATAGGCAGCAGAGACGGCAAGATTGCCAAAAGATTATATCAAAACTACAATGCCGAACTACGCTATGCGGATGCCCTGCTATCCTTGTTTGGTTCTGTGAAAGTTGATTATCAGCAGAACAATTCCAATCTGATGTTCGGCACGGAGTATTTTGGCTCGCTGAGTAGAGTACAGACCTATGACATTGAAAACACCTCACAGGGCTGGGGAATAGAGGGAAAGATTGAAAAGCGGTTCAATACCATTTCTACAACAGTGGGTGTTCCTGTAGGCTACAGCCGGAACTTGATGGATCTCCTCCGTCAAGGCAATATTATGAATACCGCCACTTGGAGTATTCCGGTGGGGTTAGAAGTTTCTTCCCGGCTTGCCGCCAATGCATTTTTGGAATTTAAGGCGAAATATGTACGGAGCGGCAGCAAGATTTTAGGCGGCGGTAATGAAGGTATAGAGTCTCTCAAAGCCATAAACGCCCGGCATCAAAGTATAGGGTTCAACTTTATTTGCTTTAAGCATCTTACCTTAAATGTATGTGGGGAGCACTATTTCAACGATGCCATCTCCTCCGGCAGCCGGAATATGTTCTTTCTGGATGCCTCCTTGAAATTAAAGACAAAGAAGTTCGAGTATATCATAGAAGGGCGCAACTTGCTGAACAACGATTTCTATAACCAACGTGTGTGGTCAGACATCACCAATTTCCAATACAATTATCATCTGCGTCCTGTCTCGGTTATGTGCAAGATAAGGTTCAGTATCGGGACATAAAACAATGAACTACTTGACAACCGGTATTGCCGTTTCGAATAATTGAAACGCATACGCGCGTCCCCTTTTTCTGCCATCTTATAAATTTTTGTACTTTTTCTGTAAACCAAATGAGCAGAGCCAAACATGTTTGGGTTATGCCATGGCGAGGAACAGCTATATGTAAGTAAACCTTTTCCGTTTTTAATTGTTCCACTTACAGACCTTATTGTTGTTGGTTGTTTCGGCTCTATTGATTTTATAAATTATAAAGAAATACCTATTATTTTGCTATAAACAATATAAATAATTTTGTTTCTTTCGTTGCAACAATTATCTTTGCTTTTAACAACTAAACTTAATTTAATATGATTTATTCATTTGATTTATCGGCTGTTTCCAGACTACAGTTTGCAATGACTGCAATGTATCACTGGTTGTTTGTCCCACTTACTCTTGGACTTGGCTTTATAATGGCATTTATGGAGACCAAGTATCTGTTGAGCGGGGATGAAGAATGGAAGAAAATGACAAGATTCTGGATGAAAATCTTTGCTGTTAATTTTGTCATTGGTGTGGCTACCGGGATTATCTTAGAGTTTGAATTTGGTACCAACTGGAGCAACTATTCTTGGTTTGTGGGGGATATTTTTGGCGCTCCGTTGGCAACAGAGGGAATCCTTGCCTTCTTCTTAGAGGCTACATTCTTCTCTGTCATGTATTTTGGGTGGGACAAGGTATCCAAACGTTTGCATCTTGTCTCTACCTGGCTGACTGCAATCGGTGCAGGAATATCTGCCTTTTGGATTCTTGTAGCAAATGCCTGGATGCAGTATCCTGTGGGGATGAAATTTAACCCTCTCACAGCCAGAAATGAGATGAATAATTTTTGGGATGTGGTCTTTTCTCCTGTAGCCCTCAATAAATTCTTTCACACTGTAACAAGCTGTTTTGTAATGGGTTCTGTTGTGGTTATAGGAATATGCTGTTGGTATCTGCTTAAAAAGAGACATAAAGCATTCTCTTTAAAGACAATGAAAATTGCAGCAGTTTTTGGGCTTCTCTCCTCGTTGGCTGTTCTGTACAGTGGAGATGGCTCGGCTGTTCAAGTGGCAAAACATCAACCAATTAAGTTGGCGGCAATGGAGGGTTTGTATAACGGACAGTACAAAGCTCCGCTTACCGCCTTTGGGATTCTTACTCCCGATAAAAAATACAATGACGAAAAATCCCCGTTTTTGTTTAAGATAGATATACCATACGGGCTCTCTCTGCTTGCCACGCACAACCCAAATGCGTACATACCCGGCATAAATGACTTCATCTATGGAACGGAATATAAAGATGCAGATGGCAATGCAGTTGTAATTCCATCCTTTGAGGAGCGGCAGAGTAGGGGACAGATAGCCTTGAATGCTTTTAACGAATATAGAGATGCAAAGGAGAACGGAGATGAACAATCCATGGCTGAACATCAGGAGGTGCTTATGGATAATTTTGATTCATTTGGCTACGGGTATCTACACTCTCCCGATGAAATAATACCCCCTATACC
>CAVIKQ010000071.1:0-3475 GCA_963643305.1 Eggerthellaceae bacterium | reverse complement strand
CTCTCGTATTCTATTCTTTTAGGATAATGGTAATACTTGGCGGCTATTTTATGATACTCTTTATAGTACTCCTTATCCTTCTTAGAAGAGAGGCCAAAGGTAAATTCAATTTTGAGAATGCAAGATGGCTGCTGATTATAGGGGTGATAAGCATACCTTTGGCATATATCTGTGCACAATCGGGATGGATAGTAGCAGAGGTTGGACGACAACCGTGGACTGTTCAGAATCTGCTGCCTGTAAACGCAGCACTTTCCGGAGTCTCATTAAATAATGTTATTTTGACCACTGTAATATTTGCAATACTATTTACAACTCTGATTATTGCATGGTTAAGGATTGTTACAAAACTTATAAAGAAAGGTCTCTGAGAGATAAAGTGAACCTTGATTATTAATTACTTTTAGAATTTATTATTATGACATTATATTTTTTACAACAATATTGGTGGGCTCTTGTCTCTCTGCTTGGTGCATTGTTGGTTTTCCTTATGTTTGTACAGGGCGGACAGACTTTGCTGTACGGTGTTGCCAAGAGTGAGGAGGAGAAGCAGTACCTTCTCACCGTATATGGGCATAAATGGGAATTTACCTTTACAACCCTTGTCACCTTTGGAGGTGCAGCATTTGCATCCTTTCCTCTTTTCTACTCTACAAGTTTTGGAGGAGCTTATTGGCTGTGGCTTCTCATACTGCTGCTTTTTGTACTACAAGCTGTATCATACGAATTTAGAATGCACAAGAACAATCTGTTCGGAGCAAAAACATACGACCTGTTCCTCTTCCTTAACGGACTGTTGGGTACTTTCTTTATAGGGGTAGCTGTGGCAACCCTCTTCTCAGGAGGAGCATACTATATGGATAAGTCAAACATTTCCAGCGTAGCTCAGCCCATTGTTTCCAATTGGGCAAACGGCTGGATGGGGTTAGATAGTTTTGCATCACCTTTTAATCTGTTGTTAGGATTCGTTGTACTTTTTGCAGCGAGAACCTTAGGTATTCTGTATCTGTTTAACAGAGTTCCCGATGAACTTGCCGCATTAAGGACAAGGCTTAAAAAACGTCTTCTCTGTAGCGGAGTGACATTTGTGGCTCTGTTTGTTGCCTTTTTGGCAGCACTCTTCCTTAGGAGCGGATACAGCGTAGATATGAACGGGGTTATTTCGGCTGTGCAGTACAAATACCTCTTTAATTTTACAGAGCTAACATGGCCTTTGCTGCTGTTGGCAACAGGTGTTGTGTGTGTACTTGCAGGGCTTGCCACTGCTATATTGGGACTGTTTGAAAGATACTGTGCATTTTCATTCTGGATAACAGGATTAGGCGTTGTATTGGCTGTATGGAGTATTCTTATCTGCGCAGCTTTTAACAACACGGCATATTTTCCGTCAACGGTAGATCCTCAATGTTCGCTTACCCTATACAACAGTTCATCCTCTTTGTTTACATTAAAGACAATGTTCTATGTGTCGTTATTAATACCGTTTGTAATATGGTATATATCGGCTATGTGGCGTAAATTGAGGTAGATAAAGGAGATTGCAGACCCCAAACCATAAAAAAACAGAAGGCTTTTTAACAACAGACATAAACTTATACTAACTTTGCCAACCGTTAGCAATTCTGCCATATATGATGCGGCAGATAATTGCTAACGGTTTCTTATCCAAAAGTTATTATATCTATGTTTCAAAAACTTATTAACCTTTCTGTAAAGATAGTAAGGCGTTACCTGCCGGATCCGTTTGTTTTTGCTATCCTGCTAACTATTATTGCAGGGGCTTGTGCAATTTTTATAACTAATCAGACCCCGTTGGAGGTTGTTGGGCATTGGGGAGACGGTTTATGGAGTCTGCTCGGTTTTGCAATGCAGATGGCATTGGTGATTGTATGCGGTTCGGCCTTGGCAGATGCACCCCTCGTAAAAAGATTTTTAAGCAAGATAGCCTCTAACATAACCACTCCGCTTGGTGCAATAGCAGTTACCACCTTGGTAGCCTCCGTTGCATGTTGGATTAATTGGGGCTTTGGTCTTATTGTTGGCGTTATCTTTGCCAAAGAGATAGCAAAGCATGTAAGGACAGTAGACTACAGATTGCTTATAGCAAGTGCCTACAGCGGATTTGTAGTATGGCATGCAGGTTTGTCTGCATCTATACCTTTAGCTATGGCAACTGCAGGACCAACCCTTGTAGAGGTATCTCGCGGTTGCATTACAGAGGCAATTCCAATTGCAAACACAATCTTTGCAACATACAATATGATTATGGTTGTTGTTGTGATAGTTGCCCTTACACTTATAAACTCTCTTATGCACCCAAAGCCGGAGAGGGCGTTCTGTATAGATGTCAATCTCCTGATAGAGGAAAGAGACTGCGAGATAGAGAAAAATTCTCCTGCCGAAAAACTGAACGACAGCAAGATTTTGTCTGGTATTGTGGCGCTTATGGGGATAATCTACTTAGTGGTGAGGTTGGTCGTTATGGGAGGCAGTTTTGACCTTAACACTGCAATTTTAGTCTTTCTGCTGTTGGGAGTAATCTTCTATGGCTCACCAATAAGATATGTAAATGCCGTTTGCAAAGCAAGCAGCAGCTGTGCCGGAATTATTCTCCAGTTTCCGTTCTATGCCGGAATAATGGGTATTATGACCTGCTCGTCTGCAGAGGGTATCTCTTTGGCAGGGGCAATGAGTGAGGCTTGTATCTCAATAGCAAATGGAACAACATTCCCTTTGCTTTCATTCCTGAGCGCAGGTTTGGTTAATATATTTATTCCAAGTGGTGGTGGACAGTGGGCTGTTCAGGGTCCTATAATGATACCTGCCGGAGTTGAGCTTGGGGTTAATCCTGCAATTACGGGGATGGCAATAGCATGGGGCGATGCTTGGACAAATCTTATTCAGCCGTTTTGGGCTCTTCCTGCTCTTGCCATAGCAAAGTTGGATGCTAAGGATATTATGGGGTATTGCCTTATAGATCTGTTTGTTGTGGGCATTATAGTTTGTGCCGGCTTTGTTTTGGTTATGTTGTAATTCGTTCGCGCCTAAAGGCTTGTTATGGGTCTTGGATTCTCGCCCAAACGCAAAAAAGCAAGCTGATGCTTGCTTCATTGTGATCCGTTTGGGGCTCGAACGGCGCCTGAGGACAGGCGCTTGTGGCAAGCACTAACGTGCTGCGTATGCTCACTTCGTTCGCGCCTAAAGGCTTGTTATGGGTCTTGGATTCTCGCCCAAACGCAAAAAAGCAAGCTGATGCTTGCTTCATTGTGATCCGTTTGGGGCTCGAACGGCGCCTGAGGACAGGCGCTTGTGGCAAGCACTAACGTGCTGCGTATGCTCACTTCGTTCGCGCCTAAAGGCTTGTTATGGGTCTTGGATTCTCGCCCAAACGCAAAAAAGCAAGCTGATGCTTGCTTCATTGTGATCCGTTTGGGGCTCGAACCCAAGACCCCAACATTAAAAGTGTTGTGCTCTA
>CAVIKQ010000070.1:0-8985 GCA_963643305.1 Eggerthellaceae bacterium | reverse complement strand
ACATTAGAGTCTGTTATGGAGACACACAACTATCACTCAAGTTTTAAGTCGCAGTTTGTAGATGCTCAATATACAGGCAATATAGAGATCTCTACCTTCATATCTGACTTTATTACCTCAACAGTAAGGAGAACAGCCGGCAATTATCTGAATAAAGAGAACGAAAATATTAGTACCCAAAACTATATCATAGCTGAAAATAATGAACATGTGGCAAAAAAAGGGGAGTTGAATATCCATTTTGCAGACTCGCGGGGATTGTTCGAAGCTCTTATGCCACAGCTGTATATCGCCCCTAAATCTGCCATAAGGGTCTATAGGAACAACTCTTTCAATTGCCTTAATCTAAAGAGTGACATTATCTCCTTTGGCAAGAACCTGCTAAGCAATCTTGATGTTAACATAGACAAACAGGATACCGTGCTCAACACCACCGTTGACGCATCTAAACTTGTGGTACAAGGCATTGCCTTGGATTCTGCACACTTAAACATAAGAGGTGTAGACAACAATATTAAAATGATGCTCTCCTTTGCCGGTGATTCTTCTAACACCAAGGCTCTTATAAACAGTGATATAGAGTTTGTAAATGATATTCAGGGCAGGTCTGTTAATCTACTGCTCAACAACTCCAATATAAATCTCAATGGCGAGAAATGGAATGTATCGGCACCGCAAATAAGGTTCATAGATTCCTCCGTAGTTGTAAATGATTTTGAATTATGGCATGACAACCAGACGCTTAATATTAACGGCCGATACTCCAAATCTGCCAACGATACCATAAAGGTTGCCCTTAACAGGTTCAATCTTGCACTGCTGAACAATCTGATGGCAGAAGATTTTGGGTTTGAGGGATTATTGTCGGGAAGCGCAGAATTATCATATATAGATAAAAATCCAAATCTTAACCTGAACCTGAGGGGAGACTCTATCTATGTGGCAGAGCGCAAGGCCGGCACCGTTATGGTAAAAAGCAACTGGGACAACAACGACAAAAGGCTTAATATAATTGTTGCCAACAGCCTTGGCAAACGGTCTCCGTTTATGGCAAAGGGGTGGTTCAGGCCGGATTCCTCTTTGGTAGAGGTTAAGGCTTATCTGAATAGCTTTACTCCCGGTTATTTTTCGCCATATCTTAAAGGGATTGTATCTGATTTATCGGGAACAGTTAGCGGAGAACTTATGCTAAAGGGGTCGTTAAAACGCCCAGAACTGTACGGAGAGGGGATACAATTAGACAATCTGGGATTTATAGTTGATTTCATTAATGTTCCTTACACCGTTAACGGCAATGTAGAGATAACGCCCAAAGGGATTAATCTTAAGAATGCCAATCTGAAAGATGCTACAGGTGGTATCGGGAAGGTGAATGGAGGAATTGCATACGACTGTTTTAAAGAGATGAGGCTTAATACAAATATAAGTTTCAAGAATATGATGGCTCTTAATACCAAGGAGGATGAGAGTTCTGCCTTTTACGGAACAGCTTTTGCCACAGGAAATGTAGAGCTTGAAGGGCCGTTCAGCCATATACAGCTCAATATAGATGCCCTTACAAACAAAAATACCCTGATTCATATTCCACTCTCAAACGCCTCAACCGCATCCCAGACAAATATCCTTACATTTACACAACCTGTAAAGGAGAGAGAGACTACAAGGTTAGACTCGCTTATCATAGCTAAAAGCGCCAAGCCGCAGACAGGTTCTAAGATAGATGTTGATTTAAGGATGAATGTTACTCCCGATGCCGATATATTCATTGAGATTAACAAGGAGGTTGGAGATGTGCTTAAAGCCAATGGCACCGGTTTGATAAACATGGAGGTGAGTCCGTGGAGGAATCTCTTTAACATGTTCGGAGACTACAATATAAATGAGGGGAGCTACAAGTTTGTTGTGCTTGGCCTTGCCGCCAAGGATTTTACAATACAGCCTGGAGGCATGATTAATTTTAACGGAGATATTGAGAGGACCAACCTAAACCTTAGCGCAATTTACAAAACCAAAGCATCTATAAATACCCTTATAGCAGACACCAGTGCCGTAAGTACCAGAAGATCTGTTGAATGTACGCTTGGAATGAGCGGAAAACTAATGAATCCCCAGCTCTCGTTCAGTATAAATATTCCAGATTTAGACCCAACCGTAAAGGCTCAGGTAGAGAGCGCACTAAGTACAGAGGGACAGATACAGAAACAGTTTATGGCGCTGTTGGTTTCGGGAGGATTTATACCTAACGAGCAGAGCGGCATTGCAAACAACTCAACAATACTGTATTCAAACGCCTCGGAGATTTTAAGCAACCAGCTGAATAATATTCTGCAACAGCTTGGCATCCCTATAGATCTTGGTTTAAACTATGCCAAAGGGGACAAGGGAACCAATATATTTGACGTTGCCATCTCTACCTCCCTGTTCAATAACAGGGTATTGGTTTCGGGCAATATGGGAAATGACCCAAATACTACAAGCAGAGATGTAATAGGCAATTTTGATGTTGAGATAAAATTGGATAAAAACGGAAGGCTGAGATTAAACCTCTTCTCCCATGCAACAGACAGCTATTCCAACTCTTTGGATTATTCACAGCGTAACGGTGTTGGTATTGTATATCAACAGGGATTCGACTCCTTTAAACAGCTCTTTAGGAGGCGCACCCCTGAGGAGAAAGAGAGCAGACGCCAGATGCGCGAGCTTGAAAAACAGCAGAGGACAGAGAGGCGCAACAATACAGAGCAGCTGAACAACGACTAAAGCACCAAATCAGACACCTTGCCTATCAGCTCCTTGTCATATTTACGCTCTACCTTAATATAATTCTCTGTATAGCCATACATCATTCCCCCCTTTTGGGTACTCTCAAAAAGCACCTTTACCCTCCTCCCTTTGTAGCGGCCGGCATACTCGTCATAAAGGTTATCTGCCAACTCTGTAAGACGAACAACCCGTTCATGCTTTACACGCTCATCTATCTGGTTTGGCATAACAGCGGCAGGGGTGTTAGGCCGTTTCGAATAAGGGAACACATGTATGAACGCAGGCTTTATAACATCCTTGAGAAAATTATATCCTGTCTCAAAATCCTCATCTGTCTCCCCCGGAAAGCCCGCAATTACATCTATACCAAAGAATACATCACCCATCACCTCCCTTATCATCTCTATCTTCTCCCTAAACATTGCAGTATTATAACGTCTGCGCATTGCAGCCAATATCTTGTCGCTGCCGGCCTGCAACGGAATATGAAAATGTGGCTGAAACTTTGTTCCCGATGCAATCCATTCCACTATCTCCCTGCTGAGCAGATTTGGCTCAATAGAAGAGATTCTATATCTTTCAATCCCCTCTATCTCATTAAGTTGCTTAAGCAGCTCCAAAAAACTCTCTCCTGTAGTACGTCCAAAATCCCCCGTATTTACCCCTGTAAGCACTATCTCCTTTATGCCGCTTGCCGCTATCCTCTTGGCCTCCTCCACAATTACAGCTATACTCAGATTCCTGCTCTTTCCTCTGGCCAAAGGGATTGTACAATATGAACAGCAATAGTTACATCCATCCTGAATTTTAAGAAAAGAGCGTGTCCTCTCACCCTGTGAAAATGCAGGGAAGATAGTCTGCACCTCATTAATAGAGCATGAATAGGAGAGTTTCCCGCTCCCCTCTACATTATAATCCTTTACAATCTGAAACAGATTCCCCTTCCGGTCTGCTCCTACAACAATATCAACCCCCTCTATATCAAGAATCTCCTTAGGCTTCAACTGCGCATAACAACCTGTAACGGCAACCACAGCCTCCCTGTTCTGGTTATGCAGCTTTCTTATAATATTCCGGCATTTCTTATCTGCATGCTCCGTTACAGAACAGGTATTAATCACATATATATCAGCCACCCGGTTAGCCCCTACCCTTTCATATCCGTTCCTTTCAAACTCCCTTGCCAAAGCAGAGGTCTCAGAAAAGTTAAGTTTGCACCCAAGTGTAACAAAAGCTATCTTCTTTTTATTATCCATTTAATAAACAAGCAATTATTTACTCTCCCCTTCCTAATAAAAACTCTTAGTCTGCCAAATCTTTAAGGCTCATCTCAACCCTCGAAGCACCTACCTGCCCACCCAATGGAGGATTCAGTTTATCTATTGAGACCTCAGCCTCCACCATCTGCGGAAACTTTGCCCTCAGTTCTGTAAGTATTCTGCATGCAACATTCTCCAACAGGTTAGACTTTATCCTCATCTGCGCAGCAACCTCATTGTAAAGCAATTGATAATTAAGAGCATCCTCAACATTATCTGTTTTCTGGGCCCTCTTGCTGTTATATGTGACAGTTAAGTTGACTATAAATTTATTCCCTATAATCTGTTCCTCCTCAAAACATCCGTGATGAGAAAAAAAACACATGTTTGCCAGCACTATCTTTGTCATTGTAAATTGTTATATAAATAAACCGTTTAGCGAGCATATATAAGAAAAACACACGGACGTTTACCAATCTCAGGCATACATCTCTTCCACTTGGCTGCCGTTTTAGTTTTAATAAACTCATTTGGCAGAGTAATATCCGCAGCAACACAGATTTGCGTATTAGGTTGACATACAGAAACGAGCTCTTTAAAAAGCAGGTCATTCCTGTAAGGGGTCTCTATCATTATCTGTGTCTGATTCAATTGAGCAGACAGTTTTTCCAACAGCTTTATTTTTGCCCTCCTCTCCTCCTGTTTTACAGGCAGATAACCATTAAAAGCAAAAGACTGTCCATTAAAGCCGCTCCCCATTAAAGCCAGCATGAGAGATGAGGGTCCAACCAAAGGAACAACCGTTATATCTCTCTGTTGGGCGGCAGCTACAAGCAAAGCACCGGGGTCTGCCACAGCTGGCAATCCCGCCTCAGACATAAGACCTACATCATGCCCCTCCTCCAAAACCTTAACAAATTGCCCCACCTCCTGCTCTGCTGTATGCTCGTTAAGCTCATACAATGTAAGAGAATCTATGTGCCCTTTGTGTCCGGCTTTGGAAAGAAACCTCCTTGCCGTCCTCAACTCCTCAACCACAAAGATTTCCAATCTCTGTACCGCTACAAGAACAGCCTCCGGTAAAACAGCGGAAAGCTCTGTCTCTCCAAGAGTTGTAGGTATGAGATATAATTTCCCCTTTGCATTCATGCGTACAAATGTACGCAAAAAATCAAAACCTTTTTTACCTTTGCGCCCGTAGGATTGTTGTATTATAATTTTCTTATGAGTTTGAACAAGGCTATATTTTTGGGAACAGGTACATCGCAAGGTGTTCCGATGATTGGTTGCGACTGTCATGTATGCAGTTCTGAATCGCCAAAAGACAAAAGATTAAGGACTGCCATCTACATAGAGTATGAAGGGGTAAAATTTGTCATTGACTGTGGTCCCGATTTCAGACAGCAGATGCTTAATCATAACATAAAGGAATTGGATGCCGTTCTGCTTACCCACCAGCACAAAGACCATACAGGCGGATTGGATGATATTAGGGCGTACAACTATTTTACAAAGGCAGCATTCCCTATTTACGCAGAGAAGCGTGTACAGGAATCGCTCAGAAAGGAGTATTCGTATGCCTTTGACCAGAACAAATACCCCGGAGTTCCGGATTATAACCTTATAACAATAGATGAGAACCCCTTTGAGATTATAACAAACAGAAACGGTATTGAACGTTCTGCTCATATAGTTCCAATAAGGGTAATGCACTACAAACTGCCAATCTTAGGATACAGAATAGGTGACTTTGCATATATTACTGACGGCAGCTTTATCCCTCAAACAGAGTTTGATAAACTAAAAGGTGTAAAGATTTTTGTAATAAATACCATCCGTCACGAAAAACATATATCACACTTCTCGTTGAGCGAAGCCCTGGAGATTATAGAGAGAGTTGGTGCTCCCCAAAACTACCTGACCCATCTTTCGCATCAGATTGGCACGCATATAGAGCTTACAAAGGAGTTACGGCAGATGAAGTTGCCATACAATGTAGAACCCGCATACGACAGCCTTTCAATAGAGATTTAGAGACAGCAGTTGCCTTTTTACAATAAATTCAAGATAAATTAAATAAAAAGTGCAAATGCAAGGCATGCGAAACTAAGTATCCCGCAGCATACTAAAACGTATGTGATGAGATACGAAGTGAGCATAACACAGCAGTTGCCTTTTTACAATAAATTCAAGATAAATTAAATAAAAAGTGCAAATGCAAGGCATGCGAAACTAAGTATCCCGCAGCATACTAAAACGTATGTGATGAGATACGAAGTGAGCATAACACAGCAGTTGCCTTTTTACAATAAATTCAAGATAAATTAAATAAAAAGTGCAAATGCAAGGCATGCGAAACTAAGTATCCCGCAGCATACTAAAACGTATGTGAGGAGATACGAAGTGAGCATAACACAGCAGTTGCCTTTTTAGTTAATTTAGACACCGGAGCCCAGCATTTCACCCTCAGAAGAATACCACACCACAAACTGCCCCGGCGAAACCCCACGCTGCGGCCTTTTAAAAACTATATATATACCATTCTCTTGGCAGAAAAGACGAGCTTGCTCAAGAGGCTGGCGATAACGCAATCGTACAAGATAATCACGCTGTTCACCGGGATGCATGGCAAGATCTGTGCGAATCCAATGAATATTCTCAGATGAGATAAAAAGACCCTTTCTGTAAAGACCCGGATGTGTTTGCCCCTCCCCAACAAAAATTGTATTTGTATTGCTGTCGGTAGATATTATAAAGATAGACTCTTTGTGTCCGCCAATATTAAGCCCACGCCTCTGCCCAATTGTGTAGAACTGTACCCCAATATGTTTTCCTATAATCTTGCCGTGTTTTGGATTATATAGCAAAGGAGATGCAAGCTTATGCAGCTCTTGTGGGGAATAATGCTCTTTAAGAGAGTCTGAGAAAAACTCTGCACCCCATGGAGTTGATGCAAGCATATCATTATCTGCCAGAACATTATCAAACTGGTTTTTAAAAATCTCCACAACATTACCCTCTTTAGGTTTCAGCTTCTGTTGCAGAAAGATAGGCAGATCTACCTTTCCAACAAAGCATATACCTTGCGAATCCTTCTTCTCTGCAGACGGGAGCTGGGCATCTGCTGCCAATTTTCTAACGTATGGCTTTTGAAGATTGCCTATAGGGAATAATGCTTTAGAGAGCTGTTCTTGCGATAGTTGGCATAGAAAGTAGCTTTGGTCCTTGTTCTTGTCATCCCCTGCCAAAATTCTGTAAATAGTCTTACCGTTGGCATCTGTAAACTCCTCCTTTTTACAATAATGCCCGGTAGCAACATAATCGGCGCCAAGCTCAAGCGCATGCTTCAGAAAGGCGTCAAACTTAATCTCTCTGTTACAAAGAACATCGGGATTGGGAGTACGTCCTTTTGAATACTCCTCAAACATATAGTCTACAACCTTTTTCCTGTATGTCTCACTCAAATCTATAAAATAGAACGGTATGCCTATCTTTTTTGCAACCATCTTGGCAACCATTCTATCCTCCTCCCACTCGCAATCTCCATGCAGAGTTCCCTCTGTGTTGTGCCAGTTCTGCATGAACAGAGCAATCACATTGTGCCCTGCCTGCTTTAAAAGCAGGGCCGCAACGCTTGAATCCACCCCTCCGGAAAGGCCTACTGCAATATTCAATGGCTTAAAATCTTTCCTGTCTGACATATAATTAGTTTTTAGAGGGAGAAACAGCCAACGCCAAATTCAAAAGAATATAAACTGTAAAGGTTGCAAGAATCCATAAACTCCAATTAAGTCCAAGAATGATAGATATTATGGCAATTATTACAGAGAGACCAACAAAGAGGAATCTTACAACATTATCCTTTACCAAAAAGTTCTTGAATTTAAATGAAAACATAGGAATCTCACAGACAAGCAGATAAGATAGAATTACAGATAAAGCCGGAACAAACCAGCTGTTATCCTGTAAAAACAGATTCAAAGAGGGATAAACATCGCTCGCATATAACAAAGACCCGCAAATCATTGCACAAGACGGTGTTGCCAATCCAATAAAATTTTCGGTCTGCCTGTCATCTATATTAAACTTTGCAAGTCTTAATCCTGAGAATACTGCTATTGCCAAAGGGACATAAATAAGAAAATTCCTCCCTATGACAGATGTTAAAGATGTACTGAAAGCTATTCCTACATACCCCCCTACCGCTATCTTTGAGAATGTGTACATCATCATTGCCGGTGCAACTCCAAAACTTACCATATCTGCCAACGAGTCAAGCTCTTTGCCCATAGGAGAGTACGCCTTGAGCAATCTCGCGCAAAAACCGTCTAAAAAATCAAACACGGCAGCAGCTATTATACAAAGAAATGCAACTTTAAAATTACCGTACGTTGCATTCACCACAGCAAAACACCCGCTCAACAGATTGAGGCAGGTGATTGTATTAGGGATTGATTTCAGTATACTCATAACAACCGTTATTTATGCTCTATTCCCTTCTTGGTGGCAGACAGCTCTATTACTATTAGCGCAACAACACCTATAACGGCAAAAAGAATGGCATAACCCAAAAGAGGATCTCCTCCTGTAATTTGTGCGTAGGTGTTTGGAAGAACCGGTATATCGGTACCTTTATCCAATAACTCCTTCCATGGCCATACTTTAAACAAAGAGCCTATCATAAAACCGGCCAAAAGAGCTATGGTCTGCATATAGAACCTCTTTAAAAGCCAGCTTAAAAAGTGAGAGAACATCACAATGCCAATCAACGCACCGCAACCAAAGATTATAATAATCTTAATATCAACATCTGCAACAGCAGACATTATAAAATCATATTTGCCCATGAGCAGCAGAATGAAACTGCCGGAAATACCCGGAAGTATCATTGCACAAATAGCTATAGCTCCGCACAAGAAGATAAACCATAAATAATCGGGAGTTTGGGTAGGCGTAGCAAAAC
>CAVIKQ010000069.1:0-9488 GCA_963643305.1 Eggerthellaceae bacterium | reverse complement strand
GCGGTGGGCATGTTCTCCATGTTGTGTGCGATTTGACTATTGCATCTGAGAATGCTATATTCGGACAGACAGGGCCAAGAGTAGGAAGTTTTGATGCCGGGTTTGGTTCGTCATATTTAGCCAGAGTTGTAGGACAGAAAAAGGCAAGGGAGATCTGGTTCTTGTGCCGTAAATATAATGCTCAGGAGGCATTGGATATGGGGCTGGTCAACAAGGTTGTTCCATTAGATAAATTAGAAGATGAATATGTTGCATGGTCAGAAGAGATAATGCAACTGAGTCCGTTGGCACTTAGAATGATAAAGGCTGGTTTGAATGCCGAATTGGATGGTCAGGCCGGCATTCAGGAGCTTGCCGGAGATGCAACTATGCTGTACTATATGACTGATGAGGCTCAGGAGGGCAAAGAGGCGTTTTTGGAGAAGAGAAAGCCCGATTTTACAAAATATCCGAAACTGCCGTAAAGGATATAGGTTAGTTATATACCGGGGTTTTATGTTAAAATTTGAGATTATACCCAAAAGATTGATATTCAAACAACCTGCCGGGACATCGCGAGGGGTATACAATACCAGAAATATATGGCTGTTAAAAGCTTACGACAGCTGCCTACCAGAAGTAGCAGGTTGGGGAGAGTGTGCTCCTCTGCCAAACCTGAGTTGCGACTATATTGCCAACTATGAATCTGTTTTACTGGAATTTTGCAATAGAATATCTGTTGAAGAGAAAATACCGTACTCAGATTTGGAAAAATATCCATCTATGCTGTTTGGTCTTGAGATAGCCTTGAAACATCTGCAAAAAGGGGATTATGCTCTTTGGGATACCCCATTCTCAAGAGGGGAACGGGGTATTCAGATTAATGGCCTAATCTGGATGGGGGAATACTCCAAGATGTTAAGACAGATAGAGGCAAAACTGGAACAAGGGTTCAGATGTATAAAGTTAAAGATTGGGGCAATAGATTTTGATGATGAGCTAAGACTCTTAAAGCTAATACGTTCTAATTTTTCCTCTAATGAGGTAGAATTGAGGGTTGATGCCAACGGTGCGTTTGATCCGTCCGATGTGTTAGAAAAGTTAAAACGGCTGTCAGATTTGGAACTCCATTCAATAGAACAGCCTATAAAAGCCGGCCAATATGAAGCAATGGCTAAATTAACGCAGACAAGTCCGCTTCCAATTGCATTGGATGAAGAACTTATAGGAAAGAAGAACAGCATAACGGATAAAATCGCATTATTAGATTGCGTCAAACCACAATATATTGTTCTTAAGCCAACATTACATGGAGGGTACAAAGGGTGTGAAGAGTGGATTAGTCTGGCGAATGAGCGCAAGATAGGGTGGTGGGTAACGTCTGCATTGGAGTCTAATATTGGGCTTAATGCAATTGCCCAATGGTGTGCGACACTTAATAATCCTCTCCCACAGGGGCTTGGAACAGGCGCTTTGTACACCAATAATATAGATATGCCGTTAAACGTAGTTTGTGATTGTTTGTGGTATGGCGCAAAATAAATATACAAGTCTGTTTGTGAATGGCAAGTTGCTTACCAAAGATCTGCTTTCAAATATGGAGGCAGCAGAATTTGCATGCAGTTCAACTATCATGACTGATTTGTACAACTTTCTCATGGAGTGGTATAACGATAAAGATTACGTAATTGTACAGACTTCCGGTTCTACAGGGGAGCCAAAGAGAATGAAAGCTAATAAACAACAGATGATTAACAGTGCATCTATAACATGTAGGCATTTGGGACTGAAACAGGGAGATAGTGCTTTACTTTGTATGCCAATAAAATATATTGCCGGGAAAATGATGGTTGTAAGAGCAATTGTGTGGGGGCTTAATCTTATTGCAGTAGAACCATCCGTCCACCCATTAAAGAACTGTAATGAAAAGATAGATTTTGCTGCTATGACCCCAATGCAGGTCATCTATTCATTAAACGTTCCGCAAGAAAAAAGAACTCTTGCAAAAATCTCCAATCTAATTATTGGAGGTGGGGCTATAGATGCAGAATTAGAGGAGGATATTAAACAGCTACCGGGCAAAATATACTCTACATACGGTATGACAGAAACTTTGTCTCATATTGCATTGCGGAGGTTGAACGGAGCCGGTTCCGATGAGTTTTACACACCATTTCCATCTGTTGCTCTCTCACTTTCCAAGGAGGGAACATTAATAATAGATGCACCGTTAGTGTGCAATAACCAATTGGTTACCAACGATATTGCAGAACTTCTGCCCAACGGAAAATTTAAAATTGTAGGGAGGAAAGACAATACCATAAACAGCGGTGGTATTAAGGTTCAGCCGGAAAAAATAGAAGCTATGTTGCGTCCAATAATTAATGCACCTTTTGCCATTACCTCTATTCCCGACAAAATACTTGGAGAAGCTGTAGCCCTTGTAATAGAGAAAAGAGATAAATACAGCATTCTCTCCCTGTCGGAGATAGAAAAAATCTGTAACAAGGTTTTAGATAGGTATGAACGTCCTAAACGAATTATTTACGTAAGTGAATTACCACTAACAGAAACAGAAAAGATTAATAGGGCTGCATTGATTTTGATGGCAAAATGCAGTATATTTGCAGTAAGAGAGGGCTATATTGATATAAAAATGCAGCGACCGTCTAAATGTTAGAGATAATTTTAAATGAATAATTGTTGGGAAGAAAAAATATTCTATGGAATTGAATGTAGTTATAATTGCTGTTGCTGCGTTGGCGCTAATTTGTGTTAATCTGCTTGCTGTTAGGAGTATAAAGATGCAGGCAGGAGTGGTGAATAATCTTTTGAAAGAGGTTAGAGAGGCTCTTAAAGAGAGCAGGGAGGACTATGCCCGTGCCCAAAATCTGCTTAGGGATGAAATCTCTAATAATATAACCCATTTTAAAGAATCTGTAAATGAGCGTATTGACTCCGCAGGTAAATTGCAGATAGAAAAGATAGAGAGGGCATCCTCTATGCAGCAGGAAAAACTTGACAAAGCCACTGCCGTTCAAATGGAAAAACTAACCGGATTTGCAGATTTGCAAAGAGTTAAGCTTGAACAGTTGGATAAGACGCAACAGATGTTGGTTTCTAAAACGGAGAGTAAATTGGAGAATATAAGGGTTACTGTAGAGGAGAAGTTAGACAAGACATTGGCAGACAGATTGGGCCGGAGTTTTGAAACGGTAGGGAAACAGCTCAGCGAGGTGCAGCAAGGTCTTGGAGAGATGAAAAACTTAGCTCAGGATGTAGGGGGATTGAAGCGTGTGTTGAGCAATGTTAAACTCAGGGGAGGGCTTGGAGAGGCCCAGTTGGGAATGTTATTGGAAAATATATTGGCACCAGGGCAGTATGAGTCTAATGTCTGTACAAAAAGCAGCAGCAGGGAGATTGTGGAGTTTGCTGTAAAACTGCCGGGGAATGGTGGCAGTGATGAGATTGTATGGCTCCCGATTGATGCAAAGTTTCCTAAGGATGTATATGAAAAGCTCCAGAATGCCTATGATCTTGCAGATGCCGCAGCAATGGAGGCAGCACAAAAAGAGTTGGAGAATGCAATTAAGCTAAATGCCAAGGATATTGCAACAAAATATTTAGATCCTCCGCACACTACAAATTTTGCAATAATGTTTCTCCCTTTTGAGGGTATCTATGCGGAGGTTGTACGTAATGCACACCTTTTAGATGAGGTACAGAGGAAATTTAATGTTATAATTACCGGCCCTACTACCCTTGCCGCCATTTTAAACAGTTTGCAGATGGGCTTTAAAACCCTTGCCATTCAACGCAGAAGCAGTGAGGTTTGGGAGACTCTTGGTGCGGTAAAGACAGAATTTGAAACCTTTGGAGGTATCTTGGAGAAAGCGAAGAATAAAATCCAGGGGGGTATATCTGAAATAGACTCCCTGGTAGGTACAAGAACAAGAGTTATACAACGCAAACTTAAAGATGTTGAATCCTTAGATAACGATCATACCCGTATGATTTTAGATAATAATTAATTGCCAATTTTAATAAGGCAAGATCTTATTAACAATTTCTTAATCTGCATTCTAATACTCTCCCCAAGACTTAATCTGAATCTCCTCCAATGGAATACTGCAGAAGGCATTGATGAATGCAGATGCAAGTCTGGCATTGGTTATGAGCGGAATGTTAAAGTCTACAGCGGCACGCCTCACTTTATACCCGTTCTCCAACTCAACCTGAGTAAGGTTCTTTGGTATGTTCACAACCATATCTATCTGCCTGTTATGAAGCATATCCATTGCCTGAGGCTCCATGTTAGGTTCACTTGGCCAATAGACCCTTGTAGCAGGGATATTATTGTCTACCAAATATTTCCATGAACCGCTTGTTGCAAAAAGCGAATATCCTTTTTGGGCCAGTGTTCGTGCAGCCCCAAGAAGTTCTGCTTTCTGTTTGGCATCGCCGGTAGAGAGAAGGATATTCTTTTTTGGAATCTTGTTCCCTACAGACAACATAGCCTTGAGGATTGCCTCATTGGTATCGTCTCCAATACAGCCAACCTCCCCGGTAGAGGCCATATCTACACCAAGCACAGGGTCTGCTTTCTGTAGACGTGAGAATGAGAACTGAGATGCCTTTATCCCAACATAATCCAAATCAAAGGCATTTTTGGCGGGTGCCTCTACCTTCTCTCCAATCATTGCTTTGGTTGCAAGTTCTATAAGGTTTATTTTAAGTACTTTAGAGACAAAAGGGAAACTTCTCGATGCTCTTAGATTGCACTCTATGACCTTAATATCGTTCTCTTTGGCCAAGAACTGAATGTTAAATGGTCCTGTAATATGCAGGGCTTCTGCAATCTTTCGGGAGATTTTCTTAATTCTTCTAACGGTCTCTACATAAAGTTTCTGCGGAGGGAACTGAATGGTTGCATCTCCCGAATGCACCCCGGCAAACTCGATATGCTCGGATATTGCGTATGCTATAACCTCTCCTTTGTTTGCAACAGCATCAAACTCAATCTCCTTGGCATGCTGAATAAATTCACTTACCACAACCGGGTGTTTCTGTGATACATTTGCTGCCAACTGCAGGAACTGAACAAGCTCATCTTTATTAGAGCATACGTTCATTGCTGCTCCCGATAAAACGTAAGAATGTCTCACCAAAACAGGGAACCCCACACTGTCTACAAACTCATAGACATCTGCAAGGGTTGTAAGTTCTTTCCATCTCGGTTGGTCTATACCAAGGCCGTCTAACATAGAGGAGAATTTATGCCTGTCCTCTGCATTGTCTATATCTTTTGCCTGAGTTCCAAGGATATTTACCCCCTCTGCATCTAATCTCATTGCAAGGTTGTTAGGAATCTGCCCGCCCATGGAGACAACCATCCCGTGAGGCTGTTCAAGGTCATAGATATCCATAACGCGCTCATATGTAAGCTCGTCAAAGTAGAGCCTGTTGCACATATCGTAGTCTGTAGATACAGTCTCTGGATTATAGTTTATCATAACGCCCCTCCATCCGCATTTCTGTATGGTTGTAAGGGCATTAACACTACACCAGTCAAACTCTACCGAGCTTCCTATCCTGTATGCGCCTGAACCAAGCACTATTATAGATTTATGGTCTCCCCGGTATGCAACATCATTGGTTGTGCCGCTGTAGGTGAGGTAGAGGTAATTGGTCTTTGCCGGGAATTCTGCCGCAAGTGTATCTATCTGTTTTACTACAGGGACTATTCCAAGGCTTTTCCTATAATTACGTATTACATTTACAGCCTCGTCTGTATCTATCTTATCTTTAAACAGCAACCTTCCAATCTGGAAATCGGAAAATCCCATTACCTTGGCCTTTCTGAGAAGATCGGGGGTAAGAGACTCTAATTTATCGGGAAGAGAATCTATCTCCCTGTCTGTTAAAATTATATTGTGCAGCTTCTCCAAAAACCATTTGTCTATCTTTGTAAGGCTGTGAATCTGGTCTACTGTGTAGCCTTTCTTAAAGGCCTTGGAAATGACAAAGATACGGTTATCTGTAGGTTCACGCAGAGCCTTGTCTATATCTGCAACGTTAATCTCCTTGTTTGCCACAAATCCGTGTGCTCCCTGGCCTATCATCCTAAGCCCCTTTTGAATAGCCTCCTCAAATGTGCGCCCTATTGCCATAACCTCTCCAACGCTCTTCATTGAGGAGCCAATCTCGCGGCTCACCCCATGGAATTTAGACAAATCCCAGCGCGGAATCTTACAGACTATATAGTCTAAAGCCGGTTCAAAGAATGCAGGGGTTGTCTTGGTAACGGAGTTCTTTAAATCAAACAGTCCGTAGCCCAACCCAAGTTTGGCTGCAACAAATGCAAGGGGATAACCTGTTGCTTTTGAGGCAAGAGCAGAGGAACGGCTCAGACGGGCATTTACCTCTATAACCCTGTAATCCTCGCTCATGGGGTCAAAAGCGTACTGAACATTACACTCTCCAACTATTCCTATATGGCGTACAATACGTATTGCAATCTCCCTTAATTTATGATATTCATTATTTGTGAGTGTCTGGGATGGTGCAACAACTATACTCTCTCCGGTATGTATTCCAAGAGGGTCAAAATTCTCCATGTTGCAAACCGTAATGCAATTGTCAAATCTATCCCGTACAACCTCATACTCAATCTCTTTCCATCCTTTTAAAGACTTCTCCACAAGAACTTGCGGAGAGAATGTAAAGGCCTTTTCTGCAAGTTTGGCAAGCTCATCCTTATTGTTGCAGAAGCCGGAACCAAGCCCTCCAAGAGCGTATGCGGCTCTAATGATAACCGGATAGCCAAGCTCGTTGGCAGCCTTTAGCGCATCATTAAGATTCTCAACAGCAGTGCTTTTAATAGTTTTAACATTAATCTCATCCAATTTATGCACAAACAGCTCCCTGTCTTCTGTATCCATGATAGCCTGAACAGGTGTACCAAGTACCTGCAGATTATATCTCTCCAAAACACCGCTTCTATAAAGCTCAACACCACAGTTGAGTGCAGTCTGCCCGCCAAAAGCCAGCAAAATTCCCTGCGGCTTCTCCTTCTTTATTACCTGCTCTACAAAATAGGGGGTAACAGGCAGAAAATAGATTTTATCTGCCACACCTTCAGATGTCTGGACTGTTGCAATATTTGGATTAATGAGTACAGTCTCAATCCCCTCTTCTCGCATGGCTTTAAGTGCCTGTGAACCTGAATAGTCAAACTCGCCGGCCTCACCAATCTTTAACGCACCCGAACCAAGAAGAAGTACCTTTTTTATTTCTGTATTATTATTTGTCATTGTAATAATCTTATTGTTAAGGAGATAATAATTGTCATTTAAAGCTTCCCGATAAATTCGTCAAACAGGAACTCCGTATCTTTTGGCCCGCTCGAAGCCTCAGGATGAAACTGTGCCGAAAAAAACGGCTTGGTCTTGTGCCTTATCCCCTCGTTTGTACCGTCGTTCATATTAATGAAGAGCGGTTCCCATTCGCTCCCAAGAGTTGTATTGTCTACCGCAAAGCCATGATTTTGAGATGTTATAAAGCATCTGTCTGTTCCAACCATTCTAACAGGTTGGTTATGGCTCCTGTGCCCGTACTTTAATTTAAAAGTGGATGCGCCTCCGGCTTTTGACAGCAGCTGGTTGCCCATACAGATGCCAAATATCGGTTTTGTGCCCTTCATTGCCTCTTTTATGTTCTCAACAGCCTCAAGACAGAGTTCCGGATTCCCCGGCCCGTTAGAGATAAACAGACCATCGTAATACAGATTGTTAAAATTATAGTTCCACGGAACACGTACAACCTCAACACCCCTTTTTATAAGACATCTTAAGATATTGTTCTTTACACCGCAATCTACCAAAACTACCCTCTTTCTATCTCCCGATGGTTTAGCTTTCAGATATGTATCTGTATCTGCAAGCTCTGCCTCTGTTGCTCTACTGCCATAAATCTTTATCTCTTTGCAGCTTACTATATCTACCTGATTCTCTAAGTTGGGATCCGCTACATTGAATGTCTCATCCTCTCCTTGGGGAACTATCTGGCCAAGCATAGAACCGTTGTCTCGCAAAATCTTTGTGAGTTCTCTTGTGTCTATTCCAAAAATCCCGGGAATTTTCTGCTCCTTTAGCCATTGATCCAGGCTCTTTGCCGCATTCCAGTGGCTGTACTCAAATGAATAGTCCGATATTACAAGCCCCCGCACCCAAATCTTTTCTGATTCAAAAAAACGCGAAATACCGTCTTGTGACAGCTCTTCGCGCGGAACACCGTAATTGCCGATTAGCGGATAGGTGACACAGAGTATCTGCCCCGAATAGGAGGGATCCGTAAGGCTTTCCGGATAGCCCACCATTGCTGTACTAAAGACAACCTCTCCGTTGCACGGGTTGTCATAGCCAAAAGAAAAGCCCTGAAATTCAAGGCCGTTTTGAAGAATTAACTTTGCTTTTTTTACAGATTGCATCTTGCGTAGCTGATGTTTACATAAATCACGCAAAGGTACTATTTTTTAAAATCACTTACAATAGTTTTTTATAATTTTGCGGCAATTTAAAATCATAGAGATGAGGTTAAAATTTTTATCATTTGCAACATTCTGTTTTATTCTTGTTGCAGCCCCTCTTAAAGCGCAGGAGGATGATTTATTAACAAGGAAATTTTACGACATGGATGTAACTGCGTATTGCAGTTTTTCATCATATCATCCTGTTCAGTATATAATAGATGATAACTGGAAGATATTAACGGCATTTATTACATCGGGAAAGATAGGCAAATTAGACAGTCTTGGTATCAAATATATAGAAAGCCAGCTTATGCTGCTGAATATTGGGGGACTGTTACAGAATGATAATGGGGTGTGGAAAACATCTATGCCAATTTTTAACAGACAACAGACAGATTCTATAAGAGGGGAGAGCAGAGAGTATGCAGAGCTGCTTTATAAAAGGCTTAAAGGTGATTTTAAAGAGTTTCTTAAAGCTGTAAAAGAGAGTGGGGCAGGGGCAAACAGCTTTAGCATTGTATTTTCATACTGCTTGGATGGTATGATTTGGGATTATCTTTATTCACCTAAAAGTATTGCAGAGTACAGCACATGGAGCGGAGCTTTCTGGGCATTATATTCAGAAAGAGATGATGTTAAGCCGGGAACTAATGGATATGGGAGTTCTGTATTGGTAAACCATTCGCCAATAATGCCATGGGACTGGAGCCAGCAGATGTTTTCTGATTTTGACAGGGATTTCTCTGCAAATGGCAGACTGACAGATACAACCTTAATCAATTATCTTTATGAATTTGGCATATCTGATAAAAAAGGTAATGTCTTGGTCCCTGTGCTTAACCCCAATGCCGATAACATGCTAAACAACTATTGTAAAAAGATAGTAAAATCATTGGCAGAGGAGGTAAAACAATACGCGCCCACATTTGCCAAAAGGTATAATATTAAAAATGAGAAGATTGCTGCAACAATCTTCTAT
>CAVIKQ010000068.1:0-9492 GCA_963643305.1 Eggerthellaceae bacterium | reverse complement strand
TCATGGGACCGTCCGGATGCGGTAAGTCTACTCTCCTTAACATATTGGGTCTGTTAGACAACCCTACATCGGGAAGCTATCGTCTGTTAGACAAGGAGGTAAGTACCCTTAAAGAGAGGGACAGAACCAAATTCCGTAAAGGGAATATTGGATTTGTATTCCAGAACTTTAATCTGATAGATGAGCTTAATGTGTTTGAGAATGTGGAGCTTCCGCTTATCTATATGAATATTAAGGCTTCGGAGCGTAAAGAGATGGTAAACAACATTCTAAAGAGAATGAACATAAGCCATAGGGCATCTCACTTCCCTCAACAGTTATCGGGAGGTCAACAACAGAGAGTTGCAATAGCAAGGGCTGTTGTATGCAATCCTGCCCTTATCCTTGCCGATGAGCCTACAGGTAACTTGGACTCAAAGAACGGTAAAGAGGTTATGGAACTGCTTACGGAGCTGAATAAAGAGGGGACTACCATCATTATGGTGACACACTCTCAGCATGATGCAACATATACTCAGAGAATACTTAATCTGTTCGATGGACAGCTTGTTGGCGATGAGGCACGTAATTTGTTCTAAGAAAAATCAACAAAAACTTAGTTCAACTGTTCATAGTACAAGCGAAAGTGAATAACGGTTTATAAAGGTTGATTTTATGGTTATTGTAAAAAGCCCGACCGCTTGGCCGGGCTTTTTTTGCTATAATGTGCTGCGGAGCAGATGCTTCATGTTCACCTTGCTGTCTACCAAAGCAGGGAGTTCTGCAATGGCAACACGTTGCTGTTCCATGGTATCTCTGTCTCTTACTGTAACTGTTTTGTCTGTAAGTGTCTGGTGGTCTACTGTTATACAGAGAGGGGTGCCAATGGCATCCTGTCTTCTGTAACGTTTTCCAATGGAGTCTTTTTCGTCGTACTGGCAGTTATAGTCAAATTTGAGCATATCCATTATCTCCTGTGCTGTATCGGGAAGCCCATCCTTTTTAAGAAGAGGAAGAACGGCTACCTTTACAGGGGCAAGTGCAGGATGGAACTTCATTACAACTCTCTCCTCTCCATTCTCCAACTTCTCCTCTGTGTAGGCGGCAGAAAGAATAGCCAATACTGACCTGTCTACACCAATAGAGGTCTCTATTACGTATGGAACATAGCTGTCTCCCTGCTCAGGATCAAAATATTGAATCTTCTTGCCGGAGTACTCCTGATGACGGCTAAGGTCGTAGTTGGTTCTTGAATGAATCCCCTCCAACTCCTTAAAGCCAAACGGGAAGTTGAACTCAATATCTGTTGCGGCATTGGCATAGTGTGCTAATTTATCGTGATCGTGGAAACGGTAGTTCTCAGCTCCGAGACCAAGAGCCAGATGCCATTTAAGTCGGGTCTCTTTCCATCTCTTAAACCACTCTATCTCCTGCCCAGGCTTAACAAAGAACTGCATCTCCATCTGCTCAAACTCTCTCATCCTAAAGATAAACTGCCTTGCAACTATCTCATTCCTAAAGGCTTTGCCTATCTGTGCTATACCAAACGGAATCTTCATGCGCCCTGTCTTCTGAACGTTAAGGAAATTTACAAAGATTCCCTGAGCTGTCTCCGGTCTAAGGTACAGAATGTCTGATTTATCCGCTACATTTCCCAATTGGGTGCTGAACATAAGGTTAAACTGCCTTACCTCTGTCCAGTTTTTGGTTCCCGATATAGGGCAAACTATATCGCAATCTATAATAAGTTGCCTGAGATCCTCTAAATTGTTCTCGTTAAGGTCTTTAACCATTCTGTTGCGGCAAGCATCTATTTTGGTCTGATTTCTTAAGACATTGGGATTGGTTGCCCTGAACTGAACCTCGTCAAAGGCGTCTCCAAACTTCTTCTTCCCTTTCTCAATATCTTTTTTAATCTTCTCCTCCAATTTGGCTATGTAATCCTCTAACAGCACATCTGCTCTATATCTCTTCTTGGAGTCTTTGTTGTCTATGAGAGGGTCGTTAAAAGCACCAACGTGTCCCGATGCCTCCCAGATTCTCGGATGCATAAAGATGGCAGAATCTATTCCTACTATATTCTCGTGGAGTCTTACCATGGCATCCCACCAATACCTTTTAAGATTGTTTTTAAGCTCACTGCCTAACTGCCCGTAATCGTAAACAGCCCCTAATCCGTCATAAATTTCACTCGATGGAAAAATAAATCCATACTCTTTGGTGTGAGCAATAAGATTTTTAAAAAGGTCTTCCTGTGTCATAATTTATATTGTTAACATTATTAATTTCTTTATCTATCATCTCCCCTCCTTACCGTTTGTCTGTTCTATTTTACGGGTTACATTCCTGTAGCTTTTCCTCTCCATGGCATAGCTCAGACAAGTTTGGCTCTGCCCCCTTGACTTACGGTAAAGGGTTGCTTTCGCACAGCTTTTCCTCTCCATGGCATAACCGTTTATTGTACAAAGTCTGCAAATCCTTTTGGGGCATCCTTTACAAACTCTCTCATGGGCTGTTTTGCAAACTCCCTCTCATGCAGTCTTGGGTGCGGAACAACCAAATTGCTGTCATCTACGCGGCACAGCTCCCATGAAAAGTTTGCACTCTCTCTTTTACTGTTTTTCTGTCCTTTGCGCCCAAAGATAACTTTATTCTCTCCCCTCTCTTTCCCTATATGATTAACATCTTCTGCCCTCTCTGCTGCCGGCTGCGGTGTCTGTTTGTAACACAAAAGAATATCTATATCTATTGGCCTGGAGGAGTAAATCCGTTCTCCTTTCCCGTTGAATTGCGCTCCCTCTCTTACCCGTCCAAGCTCTCGCTCTATTCTCAGACACTCCTCCAACACCTTGTGCGGGGGGAGTTCTGTTATGCAGGTAAAGGCTTGGTTCATAAACTTCTCTTTACTCTCAAATCCCCATGGCTCGGTCTCATACAGAGCGGATGTATTAACTGCTTCTGCAAGTGATGCCACCTCTGTGTAATCGGGAAGGAGAGCATCTATGAGCTTCAGCACAGCCTGCTCCAATGTCTCCTCGCGGTTGCCCATATTACTGCCAAGCAGCAGATACACCTTATAAAGTTGTCTTGTCATAACCTTACAACATTCCAAGCTCCAACATGGCCTCCTCGCTCATCCTGCTCTTGTCCCAGGCCGGTTCAAAGACAAGCTCAATGGCTGCGTCTGTAACTCCGGGGGTATCTTTTACAACATCATTTACCTGCTCCAACAGCTCGTCTGCCATAGGACAGTTTGGTGCTGTAAGGGTCATCTTAATGAATACCTTGTGGTCTTCATCTATTTTGAGGTCGTAGATGAGCCCCAAATCGTATATGTTGACAGGTATTTCGGGATCATATACCTGCCGTAGGGCGCGTACTACATCTCTTAAAACCGATTCTTTGCTCTTTTCCATAACTTTGTCTTAAACTGGTTTTCATGCCTCTGCTAAATGGCATTCATTGCATACCATTTTATCCTCTCTACCATTGACGCTAACCCATTGGCTCTTGTTGGGGAAAGGTTCTCCTGTAGTCCAATCTCCTTAATGAACTCCGGAGGGGCGGCCAATATCTCTTGCGGTGTTTCTCCGTTGTATATCTTTATAAGGAGCGATATTATCCCTTTTGTTATTATGGCGTCTGAGTCTGCTGTAAACCAGAGCTTTCCCTCTTTTACACCACATTTGAGCCACACCCGGCTCTGGCATCCTTTAATAAGGTTCTCGTCTGTCTTGTCTTCCTCCGCTATTGCCGGAAGAGATTTGCCAAGCTCTATGAGATATTCATATTTATCCATCCAGTCGGGAAAAAGTGCAAACTCCTCTACAATCTCCCGTTCCCTCTCTTTTATGCTCATATTTTGTTCTTTAAAATTATTCACTTTCATGCAGCTTTTCCTCTCCCCTCGCTTTGCCGTAATGCAGTCTGCTGTGATTATATAGGCGGCCTTTATGTCAAGCTATCCCTCCGGATGTTTATCGGGAAGTGTAATCTATAACATTATCTAAGCATTGCTAACCCCTTGCGAAGCGCGGCTATAAATGCTTCGGCCTCCTCTAATCTGTTGTAGGGGGCAAATGAGATACGGATCATGGATGTTACGCCAAACCGTGTCATGGTAGGTTCTGCACAGAGCATCCCGGTTCTGAATGCCATCCCCATCTTGTCTAAAATCTGGGCCATATCCAACGGATGCGCCCCCTCTATGCTAAATGAGTAGAGGGCAATCTTGTTCTCCCCTTGCCCGTAAACTTTAAGCCCCTCTATTGAGGCAAACTCTCTCTCTAAATAGTTTTTTATTGCAGCTTCCTCCTTTTTTACGGCTTTTGCAAGCTCTCCGCTACGCATCTGCCTAATTATCTCTATTGCAGGAGTATATGTGGCAGCGCCTATAAAGTTTGGTGTTCCTGCCTCAAATTTAAGAGGAAGAGCGGCGTATGTGGTTTTGGCAAAGGTTACTGTTCCAACCATATCTCCACCTCCCATATATGGGGGCATCTCATTCAATATCTCTGCTTTCCCGTACAATATGCCTGTGCCTGTTGCTGCATAGATTTTATGCCCGGAAAAGGCGTAAAAATCGCAATCCAAGTCCTGCACATCTACACTCTCATGCACACACCCCTGCGCACCATCTACAAGCACTGGAATGTTATGGGAATGTGCTATCTTAATAGCCTCTTTTACAGGATTCACCAGCCCTAATACATTGGAAATGTGTGTTAGAGCTACTATTTTTACCCTCTCATCCAACAGCTCCGTGAGTTGGTCAAACCGCCACCGGCCGTTGTCATCTACGGGGAGCACCCTTATGCTTGCCCCCGCCCTTTCTGCGGCTAACTGCCAAGGGACAATATTGGAATGGTGCGAATCCTCTGATATAAGTATCACATCTCCCTTTTTGAGGAATTTGCCGCACCAGCTACCTGCCACAAGATTTATTGAAGCGGTTGTTCCCGATGTGAATATTATGTTCTCTCTGCCCGGAGCATTGATAAATGCCCTCACATCCTCTCTTGCCTGTTCATAGAGCGCAGTAACCTCCTCAGACAACATATACATCCCTCTGTGGACGTTTGCATTTAGTCCGCTGTTCATTCTATTGCACAGCTCTATAACGCTCGCCGGTTTTTGTGCTGTTGCCGCATTGTCTAAATAGACAAGCGGTCTGCCATACACCGGCTGAGACAATGCAGGGAACTGCTCTCTTAACTCTTTTATTGTGTTCATGTTACTCAATTCAAGCTCTTTGTTTCTCTAACAAAACCGCACTGAAGGCTGTTCACATTCGTGCAGCTTTTCCTCTCCATCTCTCCATGCTACAATCGCACCAACAACAATCCTGCAAATGTACATAAAAACTACTGTTTTTTATGCCGGTTGCAACAACCATTTCTAAAGACAGAGTCAAAAAGCAAGTGCAACATTACAATAAAAATTTAATTTTTCTCTCGGTCTCCGGTTAATCTTCAACTGCATAGCATGAATAAAATCATTGGTAAGGCTTCTATTGCCCCTTTTTGCCAAGAGGAATAAGAATCAGCGAAAAATACCTTTGTGCAAAGCTCTTTTCCAGCATTATAGACTCCTGATTTTAGGGTATGACATTGGCATTACTATGCCGAACCAAGCTCCATTGCAAACCATTATGCCTCAGAATCAGAAGATGCAAGAAAAGCCTGTATCTACAGAATTGCTGGAGGCCAAGCTTAAGAATCTGCAAACGGAACTTGACCGCGAGAAGTATATATTTTCTGTCAAAGATTTGAATTTTCTGACAAATTTTATATATTTGCACCCTAATGACACTGAAGGAACTCATACAGGGCCGTTATGGCATTTCTGAGGAAGAATTCACGAAGCAGGATGTTGAAACGCTGGTTCGTGAGGCAGGATTGAACTATGCGGATGGCTATTTGGCTTTTACGATACAAGATATGTTGGGAAGTGGAGAATTGACGCGTTCTGCCAGAGGCAAGTACAGGTTTGCCAAGGCTAGGCGCAATATCTTTACTACGAATCCGGACGAGAACCTCAAAGGCCTCTATCCTAAAGTCAAGGAGAGATTTCCCTTCGTGGACTTCTGCATGTGGGATGTACGGGACTTGCTCCCGCTCATGCATCATGTTCCCGGCATGCAAATAAAAATTATCAGTTGTGCAAAAGATACTATCGAATCGGTTGCTCATTCTCTTGCCAACATGACAGAAACCATAATCCTTCCCTCCCCGGACCGGTATGCTCTTGAGAATATCGCTATAGGCCGGGAGGTCATCGCAGTGCTTCCGCTCGTGAGCCAGGCTCCGGTGGAAATGGTTGAAGGAATTCCCTCCCCCCGGCTTGAGAAAGTACTCGTTGATATTCTATGCGAAGAACCTTTCTACTACCTTCAAGGCAGCGAAACCTACCGCATATACGAGACCGCATTGAAGGATTACGAGGTCAAATTGCAGACCTTGCGACGTTATGCCGGACGCCGCAACAGGCTCATCGAACTGGAAAACATATTAAAGGAGATACAATCATGATATCAAAGGATAGCCGGAGCCTTGAATGGATAAAGGAGGCTTCACAGCGCAACAACGCTCCCGATATCGGGCTGGTAGAAAAGACCATCCGCGCGTTCTCTCTTCTGGAATCACTGGCTCTGTCCGGTCTCGATTTCTGCTTCAAGGGAGGTTCGAGCCTGATGCTCCATTTCGGTGGCACCAAGCGGATGTCGATTGATGTGGATATCATCTGCCCTCCGGGAACCGACATCAGCAAATATCTGGGAAAGAACGCCGAAGAATATGGCTTCACAGGTGCAGAGCTTGTTGAACGCCGCTCACGGACTAATGTCCCAAAGTCGCATGCGGAATATTACTACGAAGTTTCGTACGTCACCCGCCAGACCCGGGAGAAAATTCTTCTGGATGTCCTGTACGAAGACCAACAGTATCATCGGCTTGAGAGCAAGCCTATCGCCAGTCCTTTTCTGATACCCGAAGGTGAAGATGTCATGGTCAAAGTTCCCTGCGTGGAAGACCTTCTCGGTGACAAACTCACTGCTTTTGCTCCACACACGACAGGGATTCCATTCCGCAAAGGGGAGAAGAATTGCTCGATGGAAGTCGTGAAGCAGTTATTTGATGTCTCCTCTCTGTTTGATGTGGTCGAAAATCTGAACCTTACGGCAGAAACTTATTATAGGCTTGCCAAGCTGGAGCTCGCTTACCGAGGGATAGAAGGCCTGCCCATCGAAAACGTCCTGCAAGACACCATTGATTCTGCCATGTGCATTGCGGCCAAGGGCAAGCTGGCCGAAGATGATTATCGCCAGTACATTGACGGAGTTTCCCGAGTTCGTGGCTTCATCAACAGCACCAAGTACACAATCGACGGGGCGGTCACTGACTCTGCAAAAGCCGCATACCTCGCAGCCTGTATCAAGTCCGGTAAGATGAATCTGGAAAAGTATTCCCCTGACAAGATTGAACAGCTACGCGACCTTTCCATCCCCACTCATTCAGGAGCTGGATTGAACAAACTCAAACGGCAGGATGTCGAAGCATTCTATTACTGGGCAAAAACACTTGACCTGCTTGAAGGCAAATGATAGTCCCCTATCCCAAATTTGACGTTGTTTTCCTTATCCTTGTTTAGGCGTTGTTTATACCACGATTGCGGTAATTCATTGATAAACAAACAACACTACTTTCTTCAGCGATAGTTAAATTTGTTCTAATACAATCACAGATGGGATTTTAATTTTGACAAATTGGAAGTTTACATAAACAACTAAAGGGGCAGACTTTTAGACACTATTTAGTTTTTTTAGCTAAATTTGACGGAAGAAACAGGAGAAAAAATGTACGATTATATTACAGGAACAATAGCGGAAATATCACCGGCCGAGGCAATTATAGAGAACAACGGCATAGGATATTCGTTGCAGATTTCGCTGCAGACATATTCAGATATTCATCAGCAGAAACAGGTGAAACTCTATATTTACAACCATGTAAGAGAGGATACTCATCTTTGGTTTGGATTTGCAACAAAGGATGAACGCACTGTATTTCTGCAACTTATAAGCGTTTCCGGAATTGGACCCAACAGTGCAAGAGTTATGCTCTCCTCTCTTAATGCCAACGAGGTACGCACGGCAATCATTCAAGGTGATGTTAACAAGATAAAGAGTGTTAAGGGGATAGGTCTAAAGACTGCACAGAAGGTTATTATAGAGCTGAAAGACAAAATTGGCAAAACATCAGATACAGAGAGCATTACTACTCTGCTCCCCTACAACAACTCCAACAGGGAGGAGGCTCTGTCTGCCCTTGTTATGCTTGGGTTCCAAAAGGGGGCGGCAGACAAGGCTCTTGCCTCTGTGCTTAAGAAAGCCCCTGATTTATCATTGGAGGAGCTTATAAAAGACACGCTTAAAATACTGTAAAACATCTTTTGCAAGAGTTTTTAATGTTTGTAGTATGTTTTTTTTATTTTTGTACCAATTTTGCCGTAGGGTAAGAGATTGATATTATTAATTAAAAATTAAAATAATAAAATGAACACACCTAATAATCTAAAGTATTCAAAAGACCACGAGTGGGTTAAAGTAGAGGGTAATATTGCAACTGTAGGTATTACAGATTATGCACAAAGCCAATTGGGAGATATAGTATTTGTAGACGTTCAAACCGAGGGCGAAGAGCTTGAGGCTGGCGAATTATTTGGTAATATTGAGGCGGTTAAGACTGTAGCAGATGCCCTTATGCCTGTATCCGGTAAAGTTGTTGAGGTTAATGCAGACCTTGAGGGTGAGCCTGAGGTTGTTAACTCGGATCCTTACGGAAAAGGCTGGATGGTTAAGGTTGAGATGTCTAATCCGGCAGAGGTTAACGATTTGTTAGACGCTGACGCGTACGCTGCCATCTGCAAATAAGAATAACACCAGATTTATATGCGGGAAGACCTGCTATGGTCCTCTCGCATTTTTTATTCAAACAAGTTATACGTGGAGCAATCTGCATTCGAAAGCTTTTTCAGAGAGTTATACCCGGCCCTGGTGAACTATGCCGGCAGAATCCTAAACGACAGAAATGCCGGAGAGGAGGTTGTGCAGACCGTTTTTACTAATCTATGGTTAAAAAAAGATTCCATAACAATAAAGACATCCTATGTATCATACTTTTACAAAAGTGTCTACAATGCCTGCCTAAATAGCAGAGCTCACAGTAAAATTTTATCAAAGTATATAGATTCATCTCATGTTGACCTCTATTTTGATTATGTAATACAACAGCCTCAGGCCGAAATGAATCTCCATTCTAAAGAGTTTGAAAAAGCTGTTATGGAGGCATGTAATAATTTACCTCCTCAAACCAAAAAAGTATTTGTAATGAGTCGTTTTGATGGTGTTAAAAATTCAGAAATAGCTAAAAAATTAGGAATAACTACAAAAACTGTTGAAAATCACATTAACATAGCTACTAAACGGCTCAAAAAAGATTTGGAGTGGCTCCTAGT
>CAVIKQ010000067.1:0-9563 GCA_963643305.1 Eggerthellaceae bacterium | reverse complement strand
ATGATGCTCTTTGCATTAATGGCATCTGTGTAGGTAAATTTGTAACCCGTCTGTGCATTAATCTGCTTTAGTACCTGTTCCAATGTTCCTTGCTGAACATTAATGGTTAGTTGTTGGGCCCAAGACGTTATGACAAAGGCCGTTAACAACACTCCTGTTACTATGGTCCGCATTACTGAGCGGCAAACAGTTTTAATCATAGATTTATCAGTTTTTAGTGTTAATAAAAAACGCATTACTATCTCTAATAACGCGCTCTTTAGAAAATCCCTAAACTAAATTTTGATTCTCTCTACAACCGGTTTAGCCTTGGGATAGTCAAAGTAAACAACGTTCATTCTGTTATGACAGCCAATGATAGTCTGGGATAGAACAAATTATAGCTTAATAGGGTTGTCTACTTTATAAATAGTCGGACTACATTGTTTTTGATTGTGTAGTCAATGTTCGCACTAAATTTTATACTCTCTAATATTTGAACTATAGACTCATTCTCGTATTCAGATGTAAGCCTGATATTCAATATGCTACTGTTATCTATAATAAAGGTAGTGCCATACCATCTCTCCAATTTGATAATAACTTCTCGCAATGGTGTATTGTCAAAAACAAGAATATCCTTTGTCCACGCAATATCTGCCTCCTGTTTAATGTCGTTGGTATTTTTAATGGTTTGAACCTCCTCTTTTACAAATGAATCACCCGGTGCAAGATAGGCAATGACCTTATTGGCTTTAACAATCTCAATGTTTCCCTCTATAAGGGTTGTTTTAGATCTTTTTTCTTCCCGATAAGAACAGATATTGAATTTGGTGCCAAGCACTTTAACATCGTAGCCATTGGAGGTTCTTACTATCATTGGAGAGTTTGGATTGCTTTGGACATCAAAGAACCCCTCCCCCTCTATATATACTACCCTCTCATCGCTTGCAAATTTATCGGGAAAAATAATCTTGGAATCTGAATTCAGCTTGACAACAGAGCTATCGGGAAGCATAATATTGGCCTTAGCCCCTTTTGGGGTATAGATTTCATGGATATTTGCACTTATTAGTGCGTTGGCAATAGCTGCTCTATCTTGTGTACTGTTGTTTAATCTTAGGTGTAAATCCATAGCTAATAATGCTATTATAATTATAGCGGCAGCTGCAAATGAGACTTTTAGCCACGCTATACTCTTGCGTTGTTCTCCTTTGCGCTGTTGCTTGTTTTGCAAACCGGTTATCCTCTCTCTTATTTGCGTCAGCTGTGAACTCTCCTCATGAGCGTCTGCCATATTGGAGAGAGTGAGGATGTCGTGAAGTTCTGCAAAATGCCGTTTATTTTCCCTGCTTAACTCTACCCATTGCAGAATCTCTCTAACCTCCTCTTCTGTGGCGGTGTTGCTAAAGTATTTTATCAATAGTTCGTCGTTCATCTCTCTCTTTTTTATATATAAACGCTATTCAAAGAAAATCCCCAAAAGGAGTAGAGGCAGATAATCTTTTAGCGCAATTTTTAATTCTTTCATGGCTTGAGCAACCCTGTACTCAATATTTTTTACTGTGCAATTGTGGCGTGCTGCCAACTCTTTGTGAGACATTGCACCCATCTTGCATTGGTAAAATACCTCCTGCGTTTTTTGCGGTAACTTGGCTACCGTTTTATGGATAATCTCCTCCACCTCCTTGCCCCAAATTGAATGGATATTGGAATTTTCTGCCAATATTGCATCTAATTTAAGTTTATATTGTTGATATTCAGAGAATTTATTATTGTTAATATTTTTTCTTATTATGTTAAGGCTTTTCCATTTGGCAGCTATGAAAAGGTAGCCCGGTATATTGTTTTCATCATCTATCTCGCCGATATGTTCCCAAAAGGTGATGAATACACTTTGTGCAACCTCTTCTGCGTTATGATTGTTATGTAGGAAACTGTGGGCATAACACCTCACTTTAGCGTAGTAGTCGTTAAAGTATCTGTTAAAAAGCTGCGTATTCTCTGTAAAGCTCCTGCTCATGGCTTACAAATATATGAATTAATTACTATTTTTACACTGTTTTTAATGCTGCCTTAAAAGGGCTTTTTACTTATTAAGCAGAACCTTTCAGCTTAGTTTGGGCTTTGGAATAGATGCTTTGCTGTAGCTATATGACGAGAATAAAGGTGGAATATCTGGAAGGTTATATAGGTAATGAGTGGAATTGTTTTAAAACAGCTTTTTAGAGAGTTGAGGTTATGAATTACATTAATGATAATATTTGTGCACTTGCTACCCCTCAAGGGGGTGGAGCAATTGGTATTGTGAGACTTAGCGGTAGTGAATCCATTGAAATTATAGATAGGTTTTTCTCTGCGACCAATGGCCGTAAGATGGCAGATACCGGTTCTAACAAAATGGTGTTCGGGACTTTTTCCAATAATGGGAAGTTGTTGGATGAGTGTATGGTTGCGGTATTTAGGGCGCCTCACTCCTACACCGGTGAAAATGGTGCAGAAATATATTGCCATGGCTCATCTTATATTCTTGGAGAGGTTATAAAAGCTTTAATAACAGGTGGCGCACGCATGGCAGAGCCCGGAGAGTTTTCAAAGCGGGCATTCCTTAATGGGAAGATGGATTTGGCTCAGGCAGAAGCTGTTGCAGATCTTATTGCAAGTGAGACAGAAGCAGCTCACAATGTCTCCATGCAACAGATGAGGGGAGGATTTTCTGATGAACTTAAAGAGATGCGTGAGCAGCTGCTGCATTTGGTTTCTCTCATGGAATTAGAACTCGATTTTTCTGAAGAGGATGTTGAATTTGCAGACAGGTCTGAGTTAAAGGCACTTGTGAGCAAGGTCCTTGATAAAGTGAGTAGATTGGCAGAATCATTCTCATTGGGAAATGTAATTAAAAACGGTGTGCCTGTGGCTATTATTGGAGCTACAAATACGGGTAAGAGTACTCTGCTGAATACCTTGCTTGGAGAGGAGAAGGCAATTGTCTCAAACATTCATGGCACCACTCGCGACGTTATTGAGGATACTATTAATTTCAATGGCATAACATTCAGATTTACAGATACTGCCGGTATTAGAGAGACCAAAGAGACCATAGAGATGATTGGCATTGAAAGAACTTACATGAAGCTCAAACAGGCCTCAATAGTTATTATGGTATTAGATGCTTCCCGACAAGAGTTCTTTGAAGAATCGCTTGTAAACCTTGCCTCCCGAATGAACCAAAGCAAGCAGAAGCTGATAGTGGCTCTTAATAAAACAGATATGTTAGAGACTGGTGACGTTGAAGTTATGATTGAACAGATTAAAAAGATCTGCTATGGTTATGGTTTTGCCTCTGCTGCTTCAACATCTGCTTCTAACTTCGTTTCTGCTGCTAACTTTGCTTCTGACTCTGTTTCAGGCTCTGATTCAGGTATCTCTGCTGTCACCGCCGGTGTTTCAGGAGTCTCAGGGGCCTCATGTGTTTCAGATGTCTCATGTCTCGATACAGGGGCCGGCTCTAATGATGGTCTCAGACTCTCCCCTATTGCAATCCTGCCTATTTCTGCAAAGACAGGAGTCGGCATTGAAGAGCTAAAATCGCTGCTTGTCTCAACCCAAAGCACCCGTACCGTTGACCAAAACAGCACCTTTGTAACCAATCTGCGCCACTATGAAGCCTTGTTAGATGCGCAACGAGCATTGGATCATGTTGAGGATGGTATTGATGCCGGAACACCCACAGACCTCGTTGCACAAGAGATCCGCGAAGCCCTCTACCACCTCGGCACCATTGTTGGCGAAATCAGTACCGACGAGATTTTAGGAAACATATTCAGTAGGTTCTGCATCGGCAAGTAGGATATTGTAATCAACTGCAACGAATTAGAACCAACTATAATGAAGTTGCTGATTTTCAGCGGCTTTTTTATTTGCCAAAAATCCAGCTATAAACAGTTAGATACTGTTGTTCACCATATTTTTCTACCGTATTTCTACCGCGGAACAATTAAGGGCTTTTGCCCGATGTCGCACTGACGCATTTGTTGACGTGTGTTGACAATGGTTTACGTGAGTAGACAAAAAGAGAAATTATCAGAGCTGTAAAAAGCTCATGTTTCACTAAAATATGGAGAATAACAAAAATGGAAGTAAAAAGAATCTGCCAGTGGTGCGGCAAGCCTTTCATGGCAAAAAAGACCACTACCAATTATTGTAGTCCGCAATGTTCCAAAAGAGGTTACAAACACCGTATGAAGGAACGTAGAATGGAAATGCGCGAATTTCAGGAAATGCTGGAGGTAAAGAGTAAACTGGAGAGCCAGGAATACTTTACCTTTTCTCAAGCAGCCAGACTAATGGGTGTTTCTCGCCAGTATGTCTATAAACTGGTAAAGGAGGACAAACTTCGTGCATCAAGGTTAAGTTCAAGAATGTCGCTCATCAGAAGAACCGACATCGAACTGATGCTGAAAACAAAACCTTATGAAGTTCTCAGACCAAAAGATGAATTTGACGTTACCGAGTATTATACCGCTGAACAGATTGCAAAAAAGTACAAAGTCAATGCTAAATGGGTGTGGACCTATACCCGGCAACACAATGTTCCCAAAGTCAGAATTCGCCAGTTCAATTATTACAGTAAAAAGCACATAGATGCGGCATTTGCCAAATATAAGACGGATAATGCCTTGACCGAATGGTACACTCCGGAAGAAATCGAGAAAAACTATGGGATGACACGTGTAGCCATCCGTTCACATGTCTATCGCAACAACATCCCTTCAAAGAAAGAGCACGGCCAGATATTCTACTCAAAACTTCACTTCGATCTGTCCAAGAAGACAACCGAAGATGATTCTTCAGAATACTATACCGTGCAGGAAGCCATGAAGAAGTATAGCCTCACACGGGATTCAGTTTACGGCATTCTACAATTCCACGAAATAAAACGGGAGAAGAAAGGGCGCTTTGTGAGATTCCTGAAAGTGGAATTCGACCACATTATGGGAGCCCATTAGTGACTAAATGCGACCGACTGTAATTATCGGAAAATTATTTCTTGCTGATTATGGTCTGTATAAAAGCATTAAGGATTTTCGCAGCAAAAGTCAGTTATAACCATTTAATATTCATCATTATGTCAGAATGCAAAACAGTTACATTGAGGACACGCCCTCTGAAGAAAGGTATGCTGTCGTTCTACCTTGATTATTATCCGGGCTACCGGGATCAGGAAACGATGAAGACCATCCGCCACGAAGGATTGAACATTTACGTCTATGCCAATCCCAAGAACCAGCGTGAACGCGACTTCAACGCCGCCATGTCAGAGAAAGCGGAAGCTATCCGATGCAGACGGTTTGAAGCCATCGTAAATGAACGGTATGATTTCTTCGACAAGAGGAAATACAAGGCCGATTTCCTGGAATACTACCGTAAGCAACTTCCCAAGCACGACCAGAAATGGGGATTCGTCTATCAGCACTTCTACAACTTCGTCCACGGCAAATGTACTTTTGAGGAAATAGATGTGGACCTGTGCAACAAGTTCCGGGAATACCTGCTTAACGTCAGGCAACTCCGACGTGACAGACCAATTTCAAAGAACTCCGCTTCCGGCTACTGGTCCACTTTCCGTGGATTCCTGAAGATTCTGTATCGCAACAGGATGATAAAGACCAATGTCAATGACTTTCTGGAAAAAATCGAACCGGAAGATGTTGCCAAGGAGTATCTGAGTGTGGAAGAGCTGTATTGCCTTGCCGAAACCCCGTGCAAGATACCTGTTCTAAAGACTGCTTCCCTCTTTTCGTGTCTGACCAGTCTGCGACTTAGCGATGTTCTTTCCCTTTGCTGGGAAGAAATCGTCGACTTCGCTGCCGGAGGGAAATGTGTCCATACCATCACCCAGAAGACCAAGACCGAGGACATCATCCCGATAAGCGATGAAGCATTGGAACTGATAGGCTACAGTCCTGAAAAGACCGGTCTGGTATTCAAAGGTCTGAAACGGAGCTGGACACAGCAGCCGATGAAGGAATGGATCCGTTCTGCCGGGATCATCAAAAACATCACATTCCATTCATACCGCAGGACATACGCGACCCTTCAGGCCGCAGCCGGTACTGACATCCGTACCATCCAAAGCAACATGGCTCACAAAAGCATCACCACCACCCAACGCTACATGAAAGTAGTCGACAGCAACAAGCGTGAGGCGACCACCAGAATCACATTGACAAGAAAGGGCTGATCTGACTGATTCGTACCTGTTTTATCGGTTATAGTATGATTTTTCGCTGAAAATCATACTATAACCATATTTTTTCTTAATTCCCGGATGTTTTTCTGTCATTATTTACAATGGTTTGAAACCGGACATCTATTTTTGTCCTATCATAATTCCAAACAATCACAGTTTATGGCAGATAACAACCGAATATCCATCAAAAAGACAAGCCGAGTCCTTGCGATTACATGTGTCGCCTATACAACAGAGGCAACAATATTGTACGACAATCATCGGATTGACCTGATTGCCTATTCCACTCCGGTCATATTAGGAACCGTAACTGCAATCATGTCATGCGCTGCACTGCAACGCCTGTTTTGTTCACTATTCACTAGGAACTATCTTTCTTTTGGCTGCAAAGAATTATCACCAATAGGAACTATACATTCCGAGACAAATCCTGATATCCAAGAAGAATCTCCTCGAACTGAAAATACAACCGGTACGGTCAGCGTTGTAACGCAAAAATCTTCATATCTCGAAAAATATGAAGCCCGCATAGAGGAATTGGAACATGCCAAAAAAGAAAGGCGAACTGCAATAATCAGCACCATACATGATTATACCACATATATAATGGCCGAGTTTTTCACCAAAGAAGAACTTGAAACGCTCCATGAGAACATCGAAGCTTTAGCTTACGGACAACAGGAGCGATACAAACCAATCCGTTCCAGAGAAGATAATCCCATCAAGTCTCCGGCACTAAGGCATTTTGCATGGAATATCGGAGAGAGACTTGATATTCCGCTAATCGACAGGGCAAGATTCATAAAAGAAATATTCCCACACGAACTGGGGAACGCAACAATTGAATATCTTTCCAAGAATCTCCGGGACTCTGTTACAAGCAAAATCAAGATCGATGTGCCTGAAAACGGAGACTACCGGTTTGACTGCATGAGAAATTTTGCTGACGGGAAAATTAATTCTTACTGATTATAGTCTGCGTAATATCATTAGATTGGTTTGCAGCATGTTAAACAATTAAATCGTTTAGTCATGCTAAAAGAAAACCTTACATTCAATGATTTGCCGGAAATGGTAGGCAGACTGTATGAAAAGATTGAGAGTTTAGAAAATGCTCTGAAGGAAAGTCTCGCCAAAGAACCGTCTGTCAAAGAGAATCTTCATGTCCCCATGACTGTGGAGGAAGTATGCAGCTACCTTGGAATATCCAAGTCATCCTTCTATTACAAGGCCAAGCAGGGAGGGATACCTGTCATCAAGCAGGGAAAGCATCTGTTCGTATATCGCGACGAACTGGACAAATGGCTGGAGACCGGAAGAAAAAGCCAGGTGCCGCTGAGCATCGAGGAGGAACACGGGCAGATACTTGCCGCGACAAGACGTAAGGCAAAACCAAGAGAACTGTAGGAATATGGAAAAAACGAACAGCAATATTCCTACTTCGGAGGAACTGAAAGCCTACATAGATGAATCGGTCATCAGCGTAACCGGGACATACGACCAGTCCGCTTCCGTGCTGATGGTGGATGATTCCACAATCGGGACTCTGGGAAACTTCAGTGCGTCCATCGGGAAAGCCAAAAGCAAGAAGACCTTCAATGTCTCGGCCATAGCTGCAGCCGCTCTGATAAATGGCACGGTGCTGCATTACCGTGCCTGCTTCCCGGAGGGAAAAAGAAAGATTCTCTACGTTGATACGGAACAGGGCAAGAACCATTGCCAGATTGTTCTGAATAGAATCCTGAAACTGGCAGGTCTGCCGAAAGACTGTGATGCAGACAACCTGACGATGCTGGCACTCCGGAAATATTCGCCCGAAGTACGACTGGCAATAACGGAAGAGGCAATCGGCATGATACCCGATTTAGGTCTGGTCATCATAGATGGCATCCGGGACTTCATCCATGATATCAATTCACCTGGTGAATCCACCGTTGTGATATCCAAATTCATGCAATGGACCGATGACAGGCAGATACACATCCATACCGTCCTGCATCAGAACAAGAATGACGAACACGCGCGTGGGCATGTCGGCACGGAACTGAACAACAAGGCGGAAACAGTCATGCAGATAGAGCCAGACAAAGATGACAAGTCCATAAGTGTGGTGGAAGTCATACACAGCCGTGACCGTGAGTTTGAACCGTTTGTCTTCCAGGTAAACGATGATTCCCTGCCCGAACTGGTGGAGTCATATCAGCCTCAGGAAAGGCAACCAGGACGCCCGCCTAAGGAACCGTTTGACCCGTACAAGGAGATACCTGAGGATACGCACCGTTCCGCTCTAAACGCTGCTTTTGAGGGCGGCAATATCAACGGCTATGACAACTTGATTGAACAGCTGAAAGAGGGCTACGGACGGCAAGGAATAAAACTGGGGCACAACAAAGCCGTAAAGCTCGCAACATTCCTGAGCAACAAACGGATGGTCGTCAAAGAAGGGAAAGAATACAAATTCAACCGTGATTTCTATTACTGAGCCGATAGCGTTTAACCCCATCGGTGTGACATTTTTCTGTGACATTTCCTGGCTTTACTTTATTGCCGGGGTGTAGATATGGGAATAAAGCAAAGCTATGGCAGGTTTCATCATGCAGGTGCAATCTGCCATGCTTCCTTTTGTATGTACACTGAAATCCGGCCCCCCCGCATCGTATGAGATGTAGTATTAATCCGTGCCGGGCTTGCCCGTCTGCCAGTAATAAACCCTATGGGGGAGCCTAATACCCCACTTGCCTTTTGGCGATGGGATGAGTGCCACTTAAAACAGCAAGCTGGGCACAGGAAAATCACTGTCGGATTTGGATAGAACACGAAAAATTTTATCTCTCTTATTGCCGACTATGACACTTACATTTTGCTCATAGTTCTGCAGAAGAATATGTCAGGGCTTTAACCAAGTAATGATTTGGAACAGTAATTATGGGAGTACAAAAAAATGAGTCATGTGAAACGAGAGCTTTTATCGAAACCTAAGAACGATGTCATCATCAACTATCACTCCTAAAGCCTTTTGGCAGGATATCGGACAGTCCAATGCTTTACCTATTGGATATGCTATTGATTTTGTCTTCCCTATTTTTGAATCTGATTCATCACGTCCATAGCCAAATTCACTATCAAAATCAAGTTACACATGTCCAATGAGTATACCATATACTTCCTTACAAAGATTGGCTCAAATTATAGTAGTTATTACATCAGTACATTTGTTAGGCTGAATATTCTCGTTTGGACAAAAATGGGATGTTATTGAATTTGATATAGACAAAATTATTCTGGTATGAATCTCAAAAAAATGAATATTACCAAGTATATAATCAGAAAC
>CAVIKQ010000066.1:0-9642 GCA_963643305.1 Eggerthellaceae bacterium | reverse complement strand
GAGGAGGAGCAGCTAAGCCCTAATGAATATTACGAGCTGGCAAATCAAATTAGCAAACACAATCGTAAAAGAGCATCTAATGGTTATGTTAAAGAAAAAAAGGAGGATTCCGAATGATAAGTGTAGCTCGGGTTAATTTATATGGAGAACCTATAGGATCTGTAAGCTGGGATGAAAGATACAATGTTGCAAGGTTTGAATATGATAAGAGGTTCACTTTAAAAGGGATAGAGCCCTCACCGCTTATGATGCCTGTAAGAGAGGGCCGCGTGTACAGTTTTGGAGATATTGACAAAACTACCTTTAAGGGATTACCAGGTATGCTTGCAGATTCATTACCAGACACCTACGGCCGTGCTCTATTTGAAAGATGGCTTGCATTAACAGGTCGTACCAGCGGCAATACTATTGAGACACTTTGTTTTTTAGGTAAGCGTTGCATGGGAGCTCTTGAATTTGAACCGGCTGTTGATAATATAGATACAGATGTAAAAATAGAGATAGATTCATTAGTGAATGTAGCAAAAGAGGCTTTGTCTAATAAATCTGATTTTAGTGTTAATATAGATAAGGATAAAAAAGCGGCCATTGCAGAGATTCTACGACTTGGGACCTCGGCAGGAGGACAGAGAGCCAAGGCTATCATTGCCTATAACAAGGAGACAGGCGAGGTTCGGTCGGGACAGGCAGAGGCTCCAAGCGGTTTTGATTACTATCTAATCAAATTAGACGGTGTTTCAGCTAAGGCAGGCTTTAGAGAGACAGAAAACTATGGACGCTTAGAATATTCATTCTACAGGCTGGTAAAAGAATGTGGCATTCAGATGAGCGAGTGTTCGTTAATTGAGGAGAATGGGAGAGCTCACTTCCTTACAAAAAGATTTGATAGGGAGAATGGAGAGAAGATACACATGCAGACGCTTTGTGGTATTGCTCACTTTGATTACAGGCTTTTAAGAGCATACTCGTATGAGCAGACATTTAATGTGATGCGAGCTCTGCGACTTACCTATAAAGAGGAACAGGAGATGTTTAGACGTATAGTGTTTAATGTGGTGGTACGTAATCAGGACGACCACACTAAAAATATATCGTTCCTGATGGATAGAAACGGTAAATGGAGACTTGCTCCGGCATACGATATGGGATATGCCTATAATCTGGATGGGGAATGGACGTCAATGCATCAGATGTCTGTAAACGGCAAGTTCAATGATATAGACAGGAATGACTTAATGGAATTTGCTGCAACAAATAGCATAAAAAATGCAGCACAGATAATAGATGATGTATGTAGTGCTGCATCTAAATGGCCGGATATAGCCAAAGAATGTGCTGTGCCGCAAAAAATGATAGAGGCAATAAAACAGGATTTTCTATTCCTCTAATTTTTATGAAGGTAGCAGGGAAAGACTGTTTCCTTCCCAACAAATAACAAAAAGCGTTTGTTGCAGATTGGCAGCAGCTACGATCCACGACAAACGCCATATTTCATGAACTTAAATCTTTAAAGTGTGTTTTGCCTGTTCGATATAAAAGTTTGTTAAAAAGTGCAAATACAAGGCTTGCGAAATCATTAAACACCGGAGCATACTTTAGTATGTGAGGATTTTAATGATGAGCGTAACGCAGTAGTTGCCTTTTTAACAAATCTTTTACTCGCTCTTGATGCTCTCCACAGGATTAGCAGTAGCAGCACTCCAACTTCTAAACGTAACAGTCACAACCGTAATAGCCAAGACAATCAGCAACGCCACTGCAAACACCCACCAGTGGAGCGATGTATGATAGGCAAACGATTTGAACCACTCGTTAATAATGTAGGATGTAACAGGAATAGCAATTACAAAACATACTGCTATAATTTTAAGATACTTGTAGTTGAACATCTTGAGAAGATCCCCTATAGATGAACCGAGTACCCGCCTTATTCCAATCTCATGCTTTCTGTATTGAGTCTCGAACATTACAAGCCCAAACACACCCATTAAGGAGATTATTATGGATATTACGGAGAATATGGTAATAAGATTTGACAACTGGCTCTCCTTCTTGTAGTTTGAACCAAGCTCCTCGTCAAAAGAGTTGAAACTCATCCACTCATCCTTCATGTTGGGAGCCAGCTCCTTAATGACAGAACATACATGCTGCTTAACAGATTGAATATCTGCTCCCGGTGCAAGACGGATGTAGATATGCCTCTGCGCCCTCCAAGGTTTGGTTCCCATAACATAAAAGGCAAACGGTATGGTCTCGTATTGCATTGGCCTAAAATGGAAATCCTCGCATATTCCAACAACAGGAGCAGGGCCAATATGGCCGTGCAGTTGATCCTCCAATGTTATGTTGTACTGTTTTGCCGCAGCCTCGTTAATTATGAATATACCTGTCTCCTTAAGTTCGTCATCTTGGGTAAAATATCTTCCGTCCAACATTCCAATCCCCATCATTTTTACAAAATTATATGATACCGGAAGGACCTGCAACTGAATGTTTTCCCCTTTAAATTCTCTTCCCCATCCCATTCGGCTTTGAGCAATAAAATTATTGTCGCAGAAAGCTGCATCTACAATCGAAGGGTTCTCCTTAAACCTGTTTACCAGCATTGTCCGTTTGTCGGGAGTATCAAGGATAGAATTGGAGCCGTAGACAGAGACCATATTCTCCTTGTTGAATCCCATATCGTAGTTGAGCATATAGTTATGCTGCAGGTTAACGAATATAGAGCAGATAATCAGCGATATGGAGATAAAGAACTGAATACCTATAAGGAGATTCCTTAAAACCATACCGGATTTTGTAGATGAAAAACTCCCTTTTAGCACAAATGCCGTATTGAATGATGTTATGTAGTATGCGGGGTACAGGCTGCCGGCCAATGTAATGACCACTGCAACAATTATTGTCCCGACAAATACTGTAAGATTGCTTGAAAACGCCAATGATGTTGTAAAGAAGCCGGCCATTGCGGAGTTTGATACATAGAAGTCTATGTAATAACTTATAAGTAGTGCTATAAAGACTATACCTGCCGATTCTGCAATGAATCCCAATCTTAATTTTGCCAATGAACAGCCGAACACCTTCTTTGTGTTTACAGCTTTTATCCTTAACGGAACAAGCGCAAAGAAGAAGTTTATAAAGTTTATAAGAGCTATTATAATGATGAGGAATGCAACGGCAAACAGCGTTACGGTTGTGGCCTTGTTACCCTTTAATCCCGGTACCTCATCTTTTGAAAAATATGATGAGCTTAATGGAATAGGGGTAATTTTAATATTATTGAGAGACTCATTGAATGAGCTTGCATCTGCCGTACTGTCTTTTGCAAACTCGCTTCTTAAATATGCCGTTTGAGCATCAAGAATGGCTTTGGCAGCATCCTGTTCACTTACGCCGTTGCTGAATTTCATATAGTAATTGAAGCTCCATTCCTGCCTGTCGTGGAGGCAATTGTCCCCCATATTGCTAATCATATCCGTACCATTGAAGATGGATGCCTTAGGCAGATCTTTAAAGACACCTTTAATGTTCACCCCAACCTTGGTTTGCTCCGTCCCATTGCTGTATACATTGAAAATGGCATCTCCGGTGCTAAGACCGGATTTGTTTGCAAACGATTGGGATATTACAACATCCTTACCTTTAACCATATCTTCATAGCTTCCGCTAACCATCTCAATACCCAATGCTTTAAACAGGCCTAAACTCCACTGGGCAAATCTAACGTCTATCTCAACATCGTTATCATTCTTTTTATATACAAATGGTGTAGGATAGCCGGAATCACCTGTACCAAAAGCCTCTATCTGTGCTACTGCTCCCAAAGATTCCTCTGCAATCGGCCGTGCCAGCCAGGTCTGCAAGGCTGTTGAATCCTTCCAGCTTCTGCTACCTGCTATATATATTCTCTCGCTATCTTTAATCCCCTTGTTATAAGAGAAATCAAAATTTACCTGCACCAAAATAAGATACATGGCAGCTAATGCAATCGCCAACCCCAATATGTTGAGCAGGGTTGATACTTTGTAACGCCATAATGTTTTTAAAAATTGTTTCATATCCTTTTTCAAAAAGTCGTATAAATTGTGAATAACTGTGTTATGTTCATTTCCTAACGCCTAAATCCCTCCCTCCTCTCTATTCTGTCTTAATGTTTTCCACAGGGTTGGCATTGGCTCTTCTCCACACCGTAACAACACTTATAGCAGTTATTACAAAGAGGGTGAGCAGACCGCATCCGGCAAACAGATACCAGCTAAGGGTAATCTTAATCCCAAACAGATTAACAAACATCCCTCCAAAATAGAGAGCCACAACACCACCGCACACAATGGCCACCAACGCCAAAGAGAGCAGTTTTTTTAGCGTTATGAACACAAGCTCATTTATGGTAGCACCATTTATCTTTCTTATCGAAAGCTCTTTACGCCGTCTGTTAACCTCCTCTATTGAGAATGCGGCAACACCTATGAGCGTAATGATAAGAATAGCTACGGTTGAAATCATTACGGCATCTCTTATCCTCTTGCCCTCTCTGTAAAGAGCTTTATATTCGGCATTGTAATCTTTTAGCCGTATAGATTCATCGTTAAACCTTTCAAACAGAAAGTTGTCTGTCTGTTTAAACGAGTCTGTATAGTCCCCTTTCAGCTTAATCAGCAGCATAAAAGGAGAGCTGTTCATCTCCCAATAATTATCATAATCGTAGTATGATATGAATGTTGGGATTGGGTTAAGATTGTTAAGGTCTCCAACAAGGTAATCTTCATACACTCCGCAAATCTTCATTGAGCCATAACTCATCCCATAGTAGCTTAATACCACGCTCTTCCCCACAGCTCCGTCTCTCCATCCCGCACTCTCTGCCAACCGGTCTGCAAAACTTCTGCTAACCATAATATTGCCGCTGTTTAGGCCATCTGCAAACCCCTCTCCGGCTATCTTTTTTACACCCAATAGTTCTAAATATCCTTTCCCCACTCCCGATAACATACCGGCAGAGAACAGCACCTTCCCACTTGAATCATCGGGAAGCATAACATTAAGGGTAGGGGGGGTGTCAAATGGCAGATAGCTTACAAGCACTGCCTTTTCTACAAATGGCAACCGTTCAACCTCCTTAACCGCAGAAGCCCTGTTGCTCAAAGAGGTGTTCAGTAATGAGGTGTATGTTAGGTTGTTATAGTTGTAACCCACATTATAGTCCGTTACCTTTTTATACTGGAGCACCACAACGGCAAACAGAGAGATAAAGAGCATTGCCAATGCAAACTGAATGAACAGAAGGGCATATTTCCACCCTCTTGCCCCCTCTTTAAGGTTCTTGAATGCGGCCGTAACAGGGATATTGCCGTAGATTGTGGCCGGAATATATCCGCCAACAAAAAACAGCGCAATGAGTATTCCTCCAAGAATAATGAGTATATTGTTCTGCAGCATTGCAAACAGCGATGTTCCAAGCAGATATTGTACCGTCTTGGCTCCCGTTAGGACAATGAGTATGGCTATAACAAGTGCAATAATAATATCTGACAAGGTCTCTTTAAGGAAGAGTTTTCTAATGTCTCCCTTGTCTGCCCCATAGCATTTTAAAACAGCAACGGTCTTGGAACGTTTTACCATGGCTGCAAGTGAAAAGAGAACATAGTTGAGTATTGCAGATGCCAACAGGATTATTGCCAATATGAGCATTATTGTTGATACCTGTCCTGCATTGGTGAATGTTGTATGTACGTTGGTTATGGGAACCAACGAAAAGCTGTATCTCATCCCCCTCTCTTCTAACTCCTTTACAGGGATATTTTCTTTACAGGCTTTGTCCAAGGCTCTGTTTACCTCCGCTATATCGTTACCTTTGGCAGTCTTTATGTAGCTCTTGAAAGATTCTTTGCCTCTCCACCCTTTCCAGTTGCCATACAGATATTCATCTATGGTCTGCATGGAGATGAATGTAGGGCTGCTTGCAAACTCGCTGTTGAGAGGGAAGTCCTCATACACCGCTGCAATCTCAAAATATTTCTCATCATCTACAATATAGTGTCTGCCTATGGCATCCTCTGCATTGCCGGCAAATTTTACCGCTATGGAGTTAGGTACTGCTACTTTGCGTTTAACGGATAGAGCCTCTTTAATGTTACCTGCCAGTATAGGCCTCGGCATAATGTTAAAGAGTGTTGAGTCTGCAAAATACATATCTGCAAATGCGTAGGTCTTTCCATCCTCCCCCTCTACATCAAAATAGCTGTCTAAGAAATAGACTCTTGCAGCCTCCTCTACCACAGGGGAATAGTATTTCAGTCCGGGAGCCACTTCGTATCCTACCTCTGTTCCCTGCGTCATCTCCTCTCCGGGGGCAGACTTATTCAGTATAATCTGGTATATTCTCTCTTTATCGGGAAGAAAACAGTTATAACTCCTTTCAAACCAGACTTTGGCTACCAATACAAGCCCAAAAGCCAAGCCTGCTGCCAGCAACAAAATCTTTGTAATCCTTAATTTCATAAATTTAGGCTCCTCTCCAATCCGTTACCAGATTAATACCTCGTTGTCTCCAAATGTGTCGTAAGATGACACAATCACCTTCTCTCCCGCTTCCAGCCCCTCCAACACCTCATAGTACTGAGGATTTTGTCTGCCAATGCGTACTTTCCTCTTAACAGCTTTGTTCTCCCCCTCTTTCACTACATAAATCCAGTTTCCTCCGGTACTCTGGTAGAACGCTCCGCGCGGAATGATTATTGCCTGAACAGGCTGCCCCAACTGTAGGTTAAGATAATATGTCTGGCCTGTCCTTATGTTGTCCGGCCGGTTGCCGCTAAACACAAAATCTGCCTTGAACTGCCCGTTCCTTACCTCAGGGTACACCTTCCTTACCGTTGTGTTATAGCGTATTCCCTGTCTTTCAAAGGTTGCATCGAGACCGCTCTTTACACGGTCTATATAATGTTCATCTATCTGGGCTTCAATCTTATAATCCTGTAAATCATTTATCTGCCCAATCTTTTCTCCCATAGAGAGAGACTGTCCCAAAACAATATCCAACTGTCCAAGCTCACCCGATATTGGAGACTTTATTTTAAGATTGGCTACACGCTCCCTAATAAGGCTCATATTTCTTCTCATGTTGGCCAAATCGTTGTCTAACTGCTCAATCTGCACAGCCCTGTATATAGAATCCTGTTTCTGCCTCTCAATAATGAGATCCCTTTTGTCCTTTGCCAATTCAAAATCCTCTTTAGCCTGTAGCCACTCCTCCTTAGAGAGCAGCTTTTTATTGAATAAAGCCTCGTTCTGCCTGTACAGACGCTCCTTTCTTGCAACATCAATATTCAGCTGCAGCCGCTCCTGTTTAAGGCTCAACTTCTCCTGCTCCATGGTTATGACAGTGTTTCTAAGAAAGTTCTGTTTCTCGGCCAACTGCGCCTCTGCATCGAGTATTTGCAAGCTGAGGTTATGGTTGCTTAGCTCAACAATTACATCCCCCCGCTTTACAGAAGAACCCTCCTCTATTACAATTCTCTCAACAATACCGGCCTCAAGCGGGCTTAGCTGAACAGTCTTAATAGGCTGAACCTGCCCCGTAACCCTAACATAATCATTAAACTCTCCGCTTTTTACAGTTGTAATGTTAAGCCCGGTAACATCAACCTTTAACGTAGAGCTGTAATCTCTGAAAGCGAGCCATACAACAAAAACAAGGAGTATTGCCCCTGCATAATAAGGAACGGCCTTTTTAGTAGTCAGCCTCCTCCACCCTTTTTTCTTTTCTATCTGAATATCCATGGTTATATATTTTTTATTTTTTCAATTTTATACTGCTTCTCCACCAATATTTTTTGGGTACCAACTCTATTTTACCAAAGGCTCTCCCGAATAATAATCTAACAACATACTCTTTACCGTAAGTTGCAGTTTGGCATTAAGCTGCTCTGCCTTGGCAGACAGGAGCTGGTTTGCCGAGGTCTGCAAATCTATAGGATTCATACTGCCCATTGCAAACCGCTGCGCAGTGGCATCGTATGCAAGCTGTGCCGCATCTGCCTTTGCCTTTGCCAGATTGTATTCCAGAATATAGCCGTCTACCTCAAAGGCAGTTCTTGTAATCTCTGTTTTAAGCTCCTGTGTGGCAATAGAGAAATCCTCTACCGCACTCTTATAGCTGTTTTTTGCCTTACGGACATTAGTCCTTCTTGCAAGTCCGTTAAAAACAGGGATGCTTATAGATGCCCCAAAATAGTGTCCTTTGTTGTGGTCTAACTGTGTCCAGAACGGGTCAGCCTTAGAATTTGCTCCTCCCGATATAGTCTTGTAGTAGCTCGAATTATAGCCCCCCTGTCCGCTTATTGTTGGCAGATATTTCCCTCGTGCTATCTGCAACGAGAGTTTGCTTGCCTTTAGGTTCTTCTCACTTGCCTCTATCTTTGGGTTGTTGTCAATGGCATACTCAACAATAGATGAAATTATTGCAGGAGATAGCAAAGAGTTGCCGTTTTCATCAAGATAGCTCGATTCAACATATTTTGTATCATCCAAATCCAATACAAGCTCCTTGTCTACAGGCCAGTTGATGCTCTGTTTCAGGGTTAGCAAAGAGGACTTGTATTTGTTCTCCTGCTGAACCAAGAACAGCCTCTCCGTTGCAACCTGGGTTTCAATCTGGGCAACATCTGCCGGGCTTTTGCTTCCCATCTCCTCCATAACCTTTACCTGCTCCAATGTCTTTAAGGATGCCTCCAGCTGCTCTGCCCCTATCTTTATGGTTGAATTATAATATATCACATCAAAATATGCCTGTATAATGGCTATTGCCAACTCATCCTTTGTCTGTTGCAGCTGGTCCAAGCCCATCAGCTTCATTACGTTTGCAAACCTCACACTGTTTACAAGCTGTAATCCGGAGAACAGGGTCATGCTTGCGTATGCCCCGTATGAGTTTCCTAAGTTTCCCATTGTTGTATAGGTATTGGTACCGGGATCAACAGATCGGCCGTAGCTTGCAGTTATAGAGGAGCTTGCAGAGACAGAGGGGAAGAGATCGCTGATTGCGGCTGTCTTGTCCTGTTTATAGTTGTCGGCCGCATATCTGCTTTTGTTTACCTTTTGGCTGTGCTCCAATCCGTATAGGATACAGTCGTTTAAGGTCATCTTTGAGCCGGCTGTTACGGTTGTGGCAACCGTGTCGCTCAGTATGGCGACAGCATCTGCACAACATGCGCAGTGTGCAGATACAGCCGTTCCACTCAAAATAACTGTTATTAATGCGACTTTTATAATATTCATATTCATTGTGTGTTATTTTATCATTTTATTATTTGCTTTAGCCTTAGCTAATTTAATTTTACCCTCTTCCCTTTTATAAATTGTAAATGTCAACACTTTCTATAGTTATGATTTAGAAACAGTTTCTCTCTCCGTGCCAATCAACTGCTATTGCCTTTAATCAGCTTGAAACGGCTGAGTCGTCCCTTTTAGTATGCTTTGCATCCTAACGGTCCTTCAACAGAAGCCGTTTCTTACAAGCTGCTTTCGGCAACCGCTCTTCCGTGGATTGACAAGTCGTTCACAACTGTTTCTAATTACCTCCATCCCCCTCTCTTCTATACTCTTCAAAACTGCTAACGCCAACGCATAGACCTGTGC
>CAVIKQ010000065.1:0-9690 GCA_963643305.1 Eggerthellaceae bacterium | reverse complement strand
CTCTATGATTGCCATATCAGCAGCATCGCCTACGCGGAAACCTGTTTTAAGAATACGTGTATATCCGCCGGGACGGTCTGCAATCTTAGGAGCAATATTTCTAAAAAGCTCGGTAACAGCCTCTTTCTGTTTCAGATAGCTGAATACAGTTCTTCTTGAGTGAGTACTGTCCTCCTTAGATTTGGTAATAAGCGGCTCAACATAAACTCTCAAAGCCTTAGCCTTAGCAAGTGTAGTCTCTATTCTCTTGTGCAACAAGAGAGAAGAAGCCATATTTGCAAGCATCGCCTTACGGTGACCGCTCTTTCTACCTAAATGGTTGAATGACTTATTATGCCTCATTTTGTAGTATTATTTTTTTTAATTTCTATGTTATACTTAGAAACATCCATTCCAAAGTTGAGTTTAAGTCTCTCAACCAAGGTGTCTATTTCAGTTAGAGATTTCTTACCAAAGTTCCTGAACTTCATAAGTTCAGATCTCTGGTGCGAAACCAAATCTGCAAATGTCTCTATTTCAGCTGCTTTAAGACAATTTAGAGCTCTTACCGACAGTTCCATGTCTGATAGCTTTGTAAGAAGAAGATGACGCATACGCAGCGACTCCTCATCTAACTCATTGCTGACAACCTCCGGCGGTGCCTCCAAACTAATCTTCTCATCAGAGAACAACATAAAGTGATGTATAAGGATTTTTGCAGCCTCTTTCAAAGCCTCCTTTGGATGAATTGAACCATCTGTAGTAATCTCCAGATTCAACTTGTCGTAGTCTGTCTTTTGCTCTACACGCCAAGGTTCAACATTCCAGTTTACATTCCTTATAGGGGTAAATATAGAATCAATTGGAATAGTCCCAAATGGTGCTCCATCTACCTTGTTCTCATCTGCAGGGACATAACCTCTTCCCTTGCCTATTCTCATCTCTATAGTCAACTTTACAGTTGGCTCCATGAAGCAGATATGCTGCTCAGGGTTAAGGATGTTGAATGAGGAAAGACTCTTTGAAATATCTGCTGCAGTAAATTCTTGCTGTCCACTAACATTCACGGTAATCACCTCACTATCCTCGCCTTGCACCATCTGTTTAAAGCGCACTTTCTTAAAGTTGAGCACAATATCAACTACACCTTCAATGACTCCGGGAATTGTTGCAAACTCATGATCAACACCATCGATCTTAATAGAGGTAATTGCAAAACCCTCAATTGAAGAGAGCAATATACGGCGTAAAGCGTTGCCGATAGTAATACCATATCCAGGCTCTAAAGGTCTAAACTCAAATCTACCAAAGGTATCAGTTGAGTCAAGCATTATAACCTTATCCGGTTTCTGAAATGCTAAAATTGCCATGTTTATTAATTTTTATTAGTGTTACGCTTAAAAGCAAGCTTATTATTTAGAGTACAACTCAACTATGAGCTGCTCATTAATAGTCTCAGGTACCTCTGTTCTGTCTGGTAAGTTAAGGTATTTCCCCTCCAATGAGGCTGCATTCCATTCTAACCAAGGGTACTTGTTAGCACGGGCCGCAACACTATCCTGAACAACTTCCAAGCTCTTTGATCTTTCGCGAACACCAATAATCTCTCCCGGTTTAACCAGGGTAGAAGGTATATTGCAAACACTACCGTTAAGCACAATGTGACAATGTGAAACCAACTGTCTTGCTGCTGCACGGGTAGGAGCTATACCCAATCTGTAAACTAAATTATCAAGACGGCTTTCAAGAAGCATTACAAGGTTTTCACCCTTTCTTCCTTTCATCTTAGAAGCTTTCTCATATAGGTTACGGAACTGTCTCTCAAGAATACCGTAAGTATATTTTACTTTCTGTTTCTCTTTTAACTGCAAGCCGTACTCAGAAGTTTTCTTTCTCTTCCTTGCAAGGCCATGCTGTCCCGGAGGAAAGTTTTTGCGTTCAAAACTTTTATCCGGACCAAAAATTGGTTCTCCAAATTTGCGGGCGATTTTAGTAGAAGGCCCAGTATATCTTGCCATATTTAATCAATTTTAAATTATTAGGAATTATACTCTACGACGACCTTTTGGTCTACATCCGTTATGAGGAAGCGGAGTTACATCAATAATCTCGGTTACCTCAATCCCTGCTCCGTGAATAGTACGGATAGCAGATTCACGGCCTGCACCCGGGCCCTTAACATAAGCCTTAACTTTACGCAAACCTAAATCGTATGCAACCTTAGCACAATCTGCTGCTGCTACCTGAGCTGCGTATGGTGTATTCTTCTTAGAACCTCTAAAGCCCATCTTACCAGCTGAAGACCAACTGATAACCTGTCCAAGGCTATTAGTTAGAGTTATAATCACGTTGTTGAAAGTAGAGGAAATATGAGCCTGCCCATAAGCCTCAACCTTAACAACTCTTTTTTTATTGGATGATCCTGTTTTCTTTGCCATATTCCTATGCTCTATTTAGTTGCTTTCTTCTTATTTGCCACAGTTTTCTTCTTGCCTTTACGAGTACGGGCATTATTCTTTGTGCTCTGTCCTCTTACAGGCAAACCAATTCTATGACGGATTCCCCTGTAACAACCAATGTCCATAAGACGTTTGATGTTCATCTGAATAGAAGAACGAAGTTCGCCCTCTATTTTATACTCTTCTGCAATAGTTTGTCTTATTGCAGCGACTTGGTCATCTGTCCAATCTTGTACCTTGGTATCAAAATCAATTCCGTTCTGACTAAGGATCTTTTTGGCAGAACTACGACCAATTCCAAAGATATAGGTTAAACCTATCTCTCAACGCTTGTTTTTTGGTAAATCAACTCCGGCTATACGTGCCATAATTATCTTCTTTATCTAAATTATTTACAATTGGAATTATCCTTGGCGCATTTTGAACTTAGGGTTCTTTTTGCAAATCACATATAAACGACCTTTGCGTTTAACTATCTTGCAATCTTCGCTGCGCTTCTTTATGGATGCTTTTACTTTCATTATATTAAGTTTTTATTTGTATCTGAAAGAAATCCTTCCTTTAGTTAAATCATAAGGAGACATCTCTACCCTTACCTTATCTCCGGGCAAAATTCTAATGTAATGCATTCTCATCTTACCGGAGATATGAGCTATTATCACATGCCCGTTATCCAGTTCAACCCTGAACATTGCATTTGACAACGCTTCTACTATTGTACCGTCTTTCTCTATCGCCGCTTGTTTTGACATCTTCTAATAATTTAATTTTATTTGTTTTCAATAAATTCAAATGTTGTTAATACCTGTGGTTCTCCATGTTTTACAGCCACCATGAACTCAAAATGGGCAGACTTCATATTATCGGCAGTGTGAATTGCCCAACCATTATCATCTAAATAAACCTCTTTAACACCCATATTTATCATTGGCTCTATACAGATAACCATATTCTCTTTGAGTTTCTTTCCCTGTCCGGCCTTACCGTAGTTAGGAACCTCCGGAGCCTCGTGAAGCCTTCTACCTATCCCGTGGCCAACCATCTCCCTAACAACAGAAAAACCAAACTGCTCAACATAATGCTGGATTGTACTCCCTATATCTCCAATCCTGTTCCCCTCTATTGCCTTTTGGGCGCCAAGATACAGAGACTGCTTTGTAACATCCAACAACCGGCGTGTCCTTTCATCAACCTCCCCTACCGGAAAAGTATATGCAGAATCGCCATTGAACCCTTTGTAGACCGTGCCGCAATCTATAGAAACTATATCGCCCTCTTTAAGCTCATAGTTTCCGGGAAAACCGTGGACAACGGTATCATTTACAGATATACAAAGAGTATTTGGGAAACCTCCGTAATTAAGAAAACCCGGAACAGCCCCGTTATCCCTTATAAAGGTCTCGGCCAACCTGTCAAGCTCTATTGTCTTAACACCCGGTTTTATGGCCTTTCCAACCTCTGCAAGGGTCTTGGAGACTAATATCGCGTTTTCTCTCAAGAGTTCTATCTCCTCATCGGTTTTCAGGAATATCATTTCAAAAGAACTATTAAAAATTTTCTAACCCTGACGGCCTTTTAGACGTCCTGTCTTCATAAGACCATCATAGTGGCGCATTAACAGATAGCTGTCTATCTGCTGAAGAGTATCCAGAACCACACCAACAAGAATCAACAAGCTGGTGCCGCCATAGAACTGAGCAAACTGGTTGTTAACGCCCAATTTCATGGCAAATGCTGGTAATATGGCAACCAAGGCCAAACAAATTGAACCAGGAAGCGTAATACGGGACATTATGGAATCCAAATACTCTGCGGTCTTCTTACCCGGTTTTATACCCGGAATAAAACCGCCGTTTTTCTTCATATCTTCTGCCATATTGGTAGGATTCACTGTAACTGCGGTGTAGAAATAGGTGAACAACACTACCATCAAACCGAATATGAAATTATACCAGAAGCCTGTATAGTTACTAAGTGAGGCGGCTAATCCTCTTGTAGCATCAAAGCTTGCAAATATAATTGGGAATAACATCAAAGCCTGCGCAAAGATAATAGGCATCACACCTGCTGCATTAATCTTTAGAGGTATATACTGACGTACCCCGCCATACTGTTTATTGCCGATAATTCTCTTGGCATACTGAACAGGAATCTTTCTTGTTCCCTGAACCAAAGCAATAGTACCTATTATTACAAGAGCCAGAAGCACCAACTCAACAATGAGCATAAGCAGACTGCCGGAACCTGACTGGGTCTTTGTTCCAACCTCGGCTATCAATGCATACGGAAGCCTTGCAATAATACCAATCATAATGATTAGAGAGATACCGTTACCTAAGCCGCGGTCTGTAATACGTTCTCCCAACCACATTATGAACATTGTACCACCTATAAGAACTATTGTAGCAAATAGATTGAATGAAAATCCTTTAATCAAGAATGCTGTATCCGGCAACTGTGCATGCAGATTTGTCAAATAAGCAGGGCCTTGCAGGGCAAGAATCACAATTGTCAAATAACGTGTCATCTGGTTCAATTTCCTTCTTCCGCTCTCGCCTTCGCGCTGCAGTTTCTGGAAATAAGGAACCATAATTCCCAAGAGTTGGATAACGATTGATGCAGAGATATACGGCATTACGCCAAGTGCAAAAATCGAGGCATTGCCAAACGCTCCACCAGAGAACATATTCAACAGACCCATAAGTCCGTCACCGGTCTGCGCCTGAAGTGCTGCCAACTGAGTAGGATCTATACCGGGAACCACAACAAAGCATCCCAGACGATAGACCAGAAGCAAAAGAACAGTATAGGTTATTCTTTTCCTCAGTTCCTCAATCTTGAAAATATTCTTTATAGTTTCAATAAATCTTTTCATAAAAGTTATAAGGTTAAATTAGAGTCGTTGAACCTTGTGCAGCTTCTATTTTTGCAATGGCAGACTTAGAGAAAGCATTTGCAGAGACATTAAGTTTTGCCTTAAGTTCTCCATTTCCCAAGATCTTAACCAAATCCTTTCTGGAAACCAATCCAAATTCAACCAAAGTATCTACTGAAATATCTGTAACATTATGCTTCTCGTAAAGAGCCTGCAGGTTAGACAGATTTATTGCTTTGTATTCAACTCTATTCGGATTCTTGAACCCGAATTTAGGCAAACGCCTCTGAATAGGCATCTGACCACCCTCAAAACCTTTCTTGCGAGAGTATCCCGAACGTGCCTGGGCACCTTTATGACCACGAGTAGATGTACCACCGTGACCAGAACCCTCACCACGGCCAATTCTTTTTTCTCTGCCAAGAGAACCTTTAGAAGGGGTTAATGTATTTAGTTTCATTCTTAAAATCTCCTATTAGCTAATTTCTTCAACTTTAACAAGATGTAAAACCTTCTCCAACATACCTTTACGTACAGGATCAAGCTCCACCTCTATAGAGTGATGTATTCTGCGGATTCCCAAAGAATACAAACATGCTATCTGATTCTTTGTAGCACCGTTTCTACTTTTAATCTGAGTAATTCTAACTTTTGCCATCTGTCTCTCCTCCTTAACCGTTAAATACTTTATTCATAGCAATACCTCTTAATCCGGCAATTGTATAGGCATCGCGCATCTCTGCAAGAGCGGCAACGGTTGCCTTAACCAGATTGTGAGGGTTAGAGGAACCTTTAGACTTAGCCAACACGTCGCGAATACCGGCAGACTCAAAAACAGCACGCATAGCACCACCGGCCTTTAGTCCTGTTCCCTCTGCTGCAGGTTTCATAAATACATTAGCACCTCCAAATTTTCCAACCTGCTCATGCGGGATTGTAGTCTTGTTAAGAGGAACCTTTATAAGATTCTTCTTAGCATCCTCAATACCTTTAGATATAGCAGTGGTAACCTCGTTAGCCTTACCAAGTCCGTAGCCAACAACGCCGTTCTCATCACCTACAACAACTATTGCTGCAAAACTGAAGTGACGACCACCTTTTGTTACCTTTGTAACTCTTCTAACTGCAACTAGTCTGTCTTTAAGCTCTAGTTCGGTAGTTTTAACTCTTTTTACATTCATATCTGCCATAGTTCCTAGAATTTAAGACCACCCTCACGAGCGGCATCAGCTAAACTTTTAACTCTTCCATGATAAAGGTAACCTCCACGGTCAAATGAAACCTTCTCAATACCGGCTGCCTTAGCCTTTTCTGCAGCAGACTTGCCAACTATAGCCGCAACCTCGGTATTTGTCTTACCCTTAACAGCCTCTGCAAGATTCTTGTCCATAGACGATGCGGCAGCCAATGTAACCCCCTTAACATCATCTATAAACTGAACATAAATATGCTCGTTGCTTCTAAACACGCTCATCCTTGGCTGTTCTGCCGTACCTTTAACTATCTTACGAATACGATAACGTATTCTCTGTCTTCTTTCTATTTTATTTAAAGCCATAAACCTTCTCCTTATTATTTAGCGCCGGCAGACTTACCAGCCTTACGACGAAGTTGTTCACCAACAAACTTAATACCTTTACCCTTGTATGGTTCTGGTTTACGTAGAGAGCGAATCTTTGCAGCAACCATTCCAAGCAGCTGTTTATCTGCACTCTTTAAAACTAAGACAGGGTTAGCACCCTTCTTAACAGGTTCTACTTCTGGTTTAATCTCCTTTGGAAGCTCCATGTGAATATCATGAGAGAAACCGAGACTAAACTCAAGAATCTGGCCTTTAGCCTCAACACGGAAACCCACACCAACAAGCTCCTGTTTAACAGTAAAGCCCTCTGAAACACCAACAACCATGTTGTGTATAAGTGCACGGTACAACCCATGTAGCGATCTGTGGCGCGGCTGATCTGTAGGTCTTTCTACATGTACCACACCCCCCTCAACGGTTACTTTAATATCAGGATCAACCTTCTGTGTCAATTCACCGAGCGGGCCTTTAACCTTAACCACATTATCGGAACCAACCGTTACCGTAACAGCTTGTGGAAGGCTTACAGGTAATTTTCCTATTCTTGACATTTTATCAATTTGTTATAAATTATTACTAAATTAATTATCCGTTCATTAATAAACGTAGCAGATAACCTCTCCGCCAATGTTCATACTCTTAGCCTCTTTATCTGTAATGATACCCTTAGAGGTAGAAAGCACAGCAATACCCAATCCATTAAGTACCCTTGGCATATTAGCTACGCCAACATACTGTCTAAGGCCGGGTTTACTTATACGAATAATTTTTTTGATAGCAGCTCTCTTGCTCTCAGGATGATATTTAAGAGCAATCTTTATTGTGTTGAAAGGTTTCCCTTCAACAATCTTGTAGCTAAGGATATAACCCTTCTCATGTAGAACACGGGTTAACTCAATCTTCATTCGAGATGAAGGAATCTCAACTGTCTTGTGACCCGCAGCCGAAGCATTACGAATGCGAGTTAAAAAATCTGCAATTGGATCAGTCATTTTTTAATTTTTTTAAAGATTCGACACCTGTAATAATCTTCCCGATAAAAAACAGGAAAGCGGGGTGCCCGATATCCAACGTTAATAAATAAATTTAAATATTACCAGCTTGCCTTGCGAACACCGGGGATAAGACCCTTGCTCGCCATCTCGCGGAACTGGATACGGCTAATACCAAAAATACGCATATAGCCTTTAGGTCTGCCTGTAAGAGCGCAGCGGTTGTGAAGACGAACCGGGCTGGCATTCTTAGGCAACTTATCAAGAGCGGCATAATCACCGGCCTCTTTAAGAGCTTTACGTTTTTCAGCATATTTGGCACATAGTCTTGCGCGTTTTTCCTCGCGTGCCTTCATTGATTCTTTTGCCATTCTCTATCTCTTTAGATTATTTCTTACTGTTTTTAAAAGGCAATCCAAACTCACGAAGAAGCGTATATGCAGCCTCGTCGTTATCTGTATTGGTAACAAAAGTAATCTCCATTCCCAAGACCTTTGTAATCTTGTCTATATCTATCTCAGGGAAAATGATCTGCTCTTTGATACCCAAGGTATAATTACCTTTACCATCAAATTTCTCATCTATACCTTTAAAGTCTCTGATACGAGGGAGCGAGATAGCAATAAGTCTCTCAAGAAACTCATACATCTTATCTCTACGAAGAGTTACCTTAACGCCAATAGGCATTCCCTTACGGAGTTTGAAGTTTGAAATATCCTTCCTTGAGTAGGTCAACAGAGCCTTCTGGCCGGTAATGGCAGTAAGTTCCTGCTGAGCAACCTCAACCAATTTCTTATCCTGGGTAGCCTGTCCCATACCTTGGTTAATAACAATCTTTACCAATTTTGGAACCTGCATTACAGAGGTATAGCCAAACTCTTTCATAAGTTTGCCAACTATCTCATCTTTATATTTTTTCTGAAGAGTAGGGACAAAACCTTCTACTTTCACCTGGTCTCCACCCTTAGGAGCCGCAGCTTTTTTTGTCTCTTTTGCCATTATTTAATTTCCTCCCCGGATTTTTTTGCATAACGAACAAGTTTTCCCTTATCGTTAAGACGACGACCTATTTTAGTTGCACCACCCTTAACAGGATCCACAACCTGCAAATTTGAAATATGAATACCAGCTTCCTGCTTAACGATTCCTCCCTGAGGGTTCTTTGCATTAGGCTTAGTATTTTTGCTCACCAAGTTGAGTCCCTCAACAATGGCACGGTTCTTCTTTCTGTCTACGCTGAGCACTTTTCCGGTTTTACCCCGTTCCTCTCCGGCGTTAACAAAAACCATATCACCTTTTTTAATATGTAATTTCTTATTCATAACTACTATTCCTTATTATTATAGTACCTCAGGTGCCAAGGAAACAATCTTCATATAATTATCACGCAATTCACGGGCAACCGGTCCAAAGATACGGGTACCGCGAACCTCACCCTGGTTGTTCAAAAGAACACAAGCATTCTCATCAAATCTGATATAAGAACCATCCGGGCGACGAATCTCTTTTTTTGTACGAACCACTACTGCTTTCGATACCGATCCCTTTTTGGCATCAGCCCCTGGAATGGCACTCTTAACGGCAACAACTATCTTGTCACCAACACTTGCATAGCGGCGGCGGGTACCACCAAGAACACGGATACAAAGAACCTCCTTTGCACCACTGTTGTCCGCTACCATTAATCTTGATTCTTGCTGTATCATCGTTATTTAACTTTTTCTACAATTTCTACTAATCTCCAGCGTTTGGTCTTGCTTAAAGGACGAGTTTCCATAATCCTTACAGTATCTCCTTCACTGC
>CAVIKQ010000064.1:0-9867 GCA_963643305.1 Eggerthellaceae bacterium | reverse complement strand
GTGTAAAGGTTTCTCTATCTTTGTGGGCGTAATAAAAGTCTTACCTCTAAATTTTATTCTTATGTCTGGTTTTTTTGGATGTGTCTCACGTAATGAATGCGTAAATGACGTGTTTTACGGGACAGATTACCACTCTCATTTGGGAACTAAACGTGCCGGCATGGCATTTTATCTTAACGGGAAGTTTGTGAGGGCTATTCACTCTTTGGAGAATGGCTACTTCAGGAACAAATTCGAAGAGGAGCTTCCTAAGTTCGACGGCTCAACAATGGGAATGGGCGTCATTTCAGATTGCGAATCGCAACCTATAACCATAACATCAAAATTCGGCCGTTTCTCGGTAGCTACTGTGAGCAGGGTAGATAATATAGAGGAGTTGGCAAAGGAGCTGTTAGACAAAGGGCATCATTTTGCCGAACTGTCTGATTCAGAAATAAATGCTACAGAATTGGTTGCAACCATCATAGGCCTGGCCGGCAACATAAGGGAGGGGATAGAGCTGGTGCAGCAGAAGGTAAAGGGTTCATGCTCTCTGCTTGTCCTTACAGACCATGCAATATATGCTGCACGAGACCGGTTTGGGCGTACTCCAATAGTTATAGGAAAGAATGACAAAGGGTATATATGTGCCTCAGAGAGTTCGAGCTTTGCAAATCTCGGTTATGATTTGGTCAGAGACCTTGGGCCCGGAGAGATTGTGCAGTTGAGTGCAGACGGGGTGCGTGTGGTTGCACCGCCGCAGGAGCGTATGCAGGTCTGCTCCTTCCTGTGGGTTTATTACGGGTATCCTTCTGCCTGGTATGAGGGGATAAATGTAGAGGCTTCCCGATACAGATGCGGTGCGGCAATGGCAAGGAGGGATGATGATACAGAGGCAGATTTTGCTGCCGGTATTCCCGATTCCGGCGTGGGGCATGCCGTAGGTTATTCAAATGAAAAAGGGATACCGTACAAAAGGCCGTTTGTGAAATATACTCCAACATGGCCAAGGAGCTTTATGCCTCAGAACCAGAAGATGAGAGACTTGGTAGCCAAGATGAAGCTGCTCCCTAACGAGGCATTTACAAAGGGGCAGAAGATTGTCTTTATGGATGACAGCATTGTTAGGGGAACACAGTTAAAAGACAATGTGATAAAGCTGTTGGATGCCGGAGTACAGGAGATACATATGAGGATAGCATGCCCTCCATTGGTATATCCTTGCAAATTCCTTAACTTCTCAACATCGAGAAGTACATACGACCTCTATACCAGACGTATAATAAGGGATATGGAGGGAACGGAAAATCTTACAGAGGAGATACTGCAACAGTACACAGACCCCGATTCTCCCAAATATAAGGAGATGGTAGATCTCATGCGCAAGCATCTGCAACTTACATCTCTTAAATTTCAGAGGTTAGATGATCTTGTAGAGGCAATAGGTCTTCCTAAGTGTAAGTTGTGTACCCATTGCTGGGATAACTCTTCTTATATGGAGTGATTTTTATAAGGGTAATTCTTATAAGGGATAATAAGTTGTATAGAAAGGCAACAGCTGTGTTATACTTGCCGAGCATTCCTCATTTACATTAAGTAAATTTTGGGATGCTCGGTTTTTTGTAGTGTTGTAAGTGGGTGATTTATAGCAAAAAAATAGTAAGAAATCTTATAAAAAATTTGTTTACAAGAAGATTATTTGTACCTTTGCAGCCCCGCAAAGTGTGCGAGGAGCTGTAACCACTTGTATTCCAAGAATATATAAATTGGCTCTGCAAGGGGCAATGCAGTTATGTTAAACAAATACAGTTAATAAAACCAATGTCAGGATTAATTGGAAAAAAAATCGGAATGACATCCGTTTTCGGTGCAGACGGTAAGAATATACCTTGTACCGTTATCGAAGCTGGTCCGTGTGTTGTTACGCAAATTCGTACAGAAGAAAAAGATGGTTATGCCGCTGTACAGCTTGCCTATGACGAGAAAAAAGAAAAACACACCAGCGCCCCTCTCATGGGACACTTTAAAAAGGCAAATACCACTCCTAAGCGTAAACTCGTTGAGTTTGCATGCGACTTCAACAAGGAGTTGCAGTTAGGTGATTCAATCTCAGTGTCAGATGTTTTTGCAGATGATACCTGGGTAGATGTTACCGGTATATCTAAAGGTAAAGGCTTCCAGGGCGTTGTTAAACGTCACGGTTTTGGAGGTGTAGGCGGAGCTACTCATGGTCAGGATGACAGACTTCGTGCTCCGGGTTCAATGGGTGCCTCTTCATGGCCTTCAAGGGTATTCAAAGGTAAGAGATTGGCCGGCCGTATGGGTGGCGACAGAGTTAAAATTCTGAACCTTAAAGTCATTAAAGTGATTCCTGAGAATAACTTAATCCTTGTTAAGGGTTCTATTCCGGGTGCTAAAGGTTCTTATGTAATTGTGGAGGAATAAGCGTCTATGGAATTATCAGTATTAAAAATTGACGGAAAAGAGTCTGGTAAAAAGGTGACTCTCAACGATGCAGTCTTTGGAATAGAGCCAAACGACCATGCTATCTACTTAGACGTAAAGCAGTATCTTGCTAACCAGCGCCAGGGAACCCACAAAACCAAAGAGAGATGGGAAGTTGCTTACAGTACCAAGAAGATTGTAAGACAGAAAGGCTCGGGCGGTGCGCGTCATGGAAGTATCAAGGCTAATACATTTGTTGGTGGAGGACGTGTTTTTGGCCCTCAACCAAGAGATTACAGCTTTAAATTAAACAAGAAGCTCAAACAACTTGCCCGTTTCTCGGCTCTTTCATACAAAGCTAAAGAGAACGTTATCACTATTGTTGAGCCATTTACTATGGAAGAACCTAAAACAAAGAACTTCATTAAGATTCTCGATAATCTTAAGGCAAACTCAAGAAGAGTTCTTTTTGTTCTTCCGCAGACATCAAACAATATTTACTTATCGTCACGTAACCTTGAGAATGTAAAGGTTATCCCTGCAAATCAGATTAACACATACGATATTCTTAATGCGTACAGTGTTGTCCTTGTAGATGGGGTACAGGATATGTTCTTGGGTAACAATGACCGTTAAAACCTGCAACGATGGAAATTTTAATTAAGCCTTTAGTAACTGAAAAGATGACGATTCTGGGCGAAAAGTTGAATCGTTACGGTTTTTTAGTAGACCGCAAAGCAAACAAGATTAGCATTAAGAATGCGGTTGAGCAGCTATACGGAGTTACCGTAAAAGATGTAAATACGGTTAACTACCACGGAAAACGTAAGAGCCGCTATACAAAAGCGGGATTATTGTCAGGCCGCACAAATCATTATAAAAAAGCATTTGTAACCCTGGCCGGTGAAGATAAGATTGATTTCTACAGCAACATTTAAGAGATGGCAGTACGCAAATTTAAACCGGTTACACCCGGACAGAGAAATAAAGTTATAAGTGCATTTGATGAAATCACCTGCACTGTACCAGAGAAGTCGTTACTAAAGCCTCTAAAGAAGACAGGCGGACGTAACAACAAGGGAAAGATGACCATGCGTTATATTGGCGGTGGTCACAAGAGAATGTACCGTATTATAGACTTCCTTAGAGATAAGGATAAATATACAGCTACAGTAAAGACAGTAGAGTACGATCCTAATCGTAGTGCAAGAATTGCTCTTGTGGTTTACGAGGATGGTGAGAAACGCTATATAATAGCTCCTAAGGGAATAAAAGTAGGACAAAAAATTGCATCAGGGCATGGAGTTGCTCCTGAGCTTGGTAATACTCTGTATCTATCTGAAATTCCTCTTGGAACAGACATACACAATATTGAACTTGTACCCGGCAGAGGTGCAGCTATGGCAAGAAGTGCCGGATGCTATGCAACTTTAACAGCAAGAGAGGGCAAGCATGCTATTTTAAGGCTTCCTTCGGGCGAAACCAGAATGGTTTTGGTTTCATGCCGCGCAACTATTGGTGTTGTCTCTAACCAAGACCACAACTTGGAGTCTCATGGAAAAGCCGGTCGTAAACGCTGGTTAGGTAGAAGACCTCGCGTGAGAGGTGTTGTTATGAACCCTGTTGATCACCCTATGGGTGGTGGTGAAGGCCGTGCATCAGGAGGACATCCACGTTCACGTAAAGGTATACCTGCTAAGGGTTACAAGACAAGAAATCCTAAGAAGACTACTAAGAAGTTTATTATCGAAAGAAGGAATAAATAACGGAATTAAACTGAATAGAGTATTATGAGTCGTTCAATAAAAAAAGGACCCTACATTCAGGGTAGTCTAGAAAAGAAAGTTCTTGCCATGAACGAATCGGGCAAGAAGGATGTAATTAAAACCTGGTCCAGAGCCAGTATGATATCACCAGACTTTGTTGGTCATACTATAGCCGTTCATAACGGAAACAAGTTTATTCCGGTATATGTTACAGAGAATATGGTAGGTCACAAGCTCGGAGAATTTGCACCGACAAGAACCTTTAAAGGTCATTCGGGTAATCGTAAATAATTAATGAAACACAGATTACAGTAAAATGGGAGCTCGTAAAAGATTAATGGCCGATAGGCAAAAAGAGATAAAACAAAAGACAGCTATTGCAAAGCTGAATAACGTTCCAACCTCTCCTCGTAAGATGCGCCTTGTAGCTGACATCATTAGAGGTGTTGAGGTTAACCGTGCTTTGGATATACTTAAATATTCAAAGAAAGAGGCTTCTGTACGTCTTGAAAAATTAGTTAAGTCAGCAATTGCTAACTGGGAGGCTAAGAATGAGGATGGCAGAAAAGACCTTGAAAATGGAAATGTTATAGTTAAGACTATCATGGTAGGTGAAGGCAGAACTCTAAAGAGAATAAGAACTGCACCTCAGGGTAGAGCGGCTAGAATAAGAAAACGTTCTAACCACATAACTATAGTATTAGATAGAAAAGAAGCTGTAACAGTAAAACAGGAGGAGGCTAAATAATGGGACAGAAAACTAATCCAATAAGCAACAGACTTGGTATAATCCGTGGCTGGGACTCCAACTGGTACGGCGGAACAGACTATGCCGGTAAGATTGTAGAAGATACAAAAATACGTAACTATCTTAATGCGCGTTTGGCAAAGGCAAGTCTCTCTAAGATTGTAATAGAGAGAACGCTCAAGCTGATTACCGTAACTATTCATACTGCCCGTCCGGGTGTTATCATTGGCAAGGCCGGCCAGGAGGTAGACAAACTTAAAGAGGAGTTGAAGAAGATCTCTAACAAAGAGGTTCAGATTAACATCTTTGAGGTTAAGAGACCTGAGGTTGATGCCAATATCATAGCAAACAATATTGCCAGACAGGTAGAGGGCAGGGTTTCTTACAGAAGAGCCATTAAGATGGCTATTATGTCTACCATGAGAATGGGCGCAGAGGGTATAAAGGTTCTTATAAGCGGTCGTCTTGGCGGTGCCGAGATGGCTCGTGCAGAGCTTTACAAGGAGGGTCGTACACCTCTTCATACTTTCCGTGCAGATATAGACTATGCCTTGGCAGAGGCTCATACCAAAGTAGGTGTACTTGGTATTAAGGTATGGGTTTGCAATGGCGAGGTTTACGGTAAGAGAGATCTCTCTCCAAATGTTGGCATAGCAGCCAATTCTGCTGCAGGCAGCCAGAACAGGAACGCCGGCAGAAATGACCGCAGAGGCGGTGGAAGAGACCGTAGAGACAGAAGAGACCGCAGAGAGAAAAAGGCTAATGAATAATTGGCTTCTTAATAATAAAAAAGATGGTAGCTGTAATCAGTTACCATCTTTTTTATAGCACTAAATGCACCTTTTCCGTAAGCCAAATGAGCAGAGCCAAACTTGTTAGAGCTATGCCAAGGCAAGAAAAAGCTGTGCGTAAGTGAACATCGCTGTATTATAATTGCTTTTCAAACTGTAGCAATAGGTTAAACAACCTCTCAAAATTGGCATCTGAGGTATGCTCGTATGTATCTCTTGGGGTATGATAATACTGGTACATATCCCCTTGCACAGAGAGGTAGATAGCAGGAACATGCTTTAGCGCAAATGGGTAATGGTCACTGTTGTCTGTAAGCTCATTGCAACGAATCTCTTTAAAAGGATTTTCTATCTTGCTGTTCAGATTTCTTAGAAGCTCCAAGCCCAATGTTCCCTCTTCCGATATTTCGCATATCAGCTCATTCCCGTTATCTCCAATCATATCCGGCTCTATCCAATATTTTATTCTCGAAAGCGGCTCGTATGGGTTCTCTGTATAGTAAAAAGCTCCAAGCAGGTTGGTCTCCTCGGCATCGAGAAACATAAACTGAATGTTGTTGTTTGGAGTATTAACGGAGTAGTATTTGGCAAGAGCCAAAAGCATGGCCACCCCGGATGCGTTGTCATTTGCTCCCCAAAAAACGTTCTCTGCCCCCATAAGCCCAAGATGGTCGTAATGAGCTGCAAAGGTGATGCAGGTCTCGGAATCAGATTTGCCCGGCAGGTAGGCAATTATGTTGTGGGCATCGTGATTCTCAATCATCCGGCTCTCTATATCTACAGCTATTCTTTGGGCATTGGCGGGGAAGTTTCCGTTCACCATTATTACCGGCATGTTGGAGTTATAGTGGCTGCGTGCCTTAAAATAGGGGAACTGCTCCTGCTGTTTAAGAATAATGCCGCCAACCCTGTTCAGAGAAGCAATACATTGTTTGTAAACATCAAACGGGGTATCGTAAAGCTCATTTTTGAGGAAAAGTTTCCAGTCCAATACAACAAAGGAGTCTTTAAATTCACCGCTGTTCAGCTTCCCGATAAATACTTCGGGGTTCCGGTAGTATGCAGAATCTAAGGTTGCAACTGCAAACTCACCCTTACAGGTTGGGGAGAACTCCTTTACAATGTAATCTACCGTTGGGGTCAGCTGTTTTCCATCTATAGAGACACTCATCTGCCCCCTCATGACATTAAGCGGAAAGCTGAAATTTTGCAGATAAGGCTTGTAGGTAGAATCTTTCTCCTCCCATCTGCCCCAATCTCCGGGGTGTACCTCACTTTTGAAACTTGGACGGGCAACCGTTTCTGTATCTGACTGCCTGTACATTGGAGCAATGCCAAATGCTTTAAGCTGTTCTATTATAAACTTGGCTGCTTTTATGTCTCCGTTGTTGTAGTTGCTCCTGCCGCAATACTCTGCAGAGGAGAGTTCTTTAACTGCGCTGTTGTAATAATCTCTGTAGGAGAGAGTATCCTCATTGTTGCATCCAAAAAGAAGAAGCGATGCTGCCATAGCCATAATTGCTCTGTTCATAATTAATAAGTTATAAGATGATTTCATAAACTGCCTTAATATATAGCCAATCTTAAGCATGTAAAAGAGTGCAGAAGCGGCTCAGACAGCCTGTTAGGTTAGCGCAAATTTACAAAAATAAAATCTCTAATCCGGTACATTAGAGATTATTGTTCACATTAGTGCAGCTTTTCCTCTCCATGGCATAGCTCAAACAAGTTTGGCTCTGCTCATTTGGCTTACGGAAAAGGATGCCTTTTTGTTTGTACTATACGGCATTCAACCACCTATTTATAACCACTATTTTGGGTATAACTATATTTTTATTACCTTTGATTTGTTATTGTTATCACACGGTGTGTTAATTGTCTTTAATGTACCGGATAAAGGAAGATTGGCAACCAATATAATTATTTAAAATAACCTATGAAAAGAAAATTATTATTTATGCTTACTTGCATGTTACTATGCGTAGGCACAGCCATGGCTCAGATTACCAAAGTTACAGGTATGGTAACTGAAGCCAACGGAGAACCTGTAATAGGCGCAACGGTCTTTATTAAAGGGACCACCGTAGGAACTTATACAGAGGCAGACGGTTCGTTTGTCTTGGATAGAGTCCCTGCCGGTGCAAAGACAGTAGTCGTTTCATTTATCGGGATGCTAACACAGGAGCTCCCTATAGCTGCCAATATGAAAGTGGTTCTTCAGCCCGATTCAGAGCAGCTCGATGAGGTGGTAATCTCGGTGGCATACGGTAGCGCAAAGAAATCGTCGCTTACAGGTGCAATCTCTGCCGTTAACAAGGAGCAGATAGAGAAACGCCCTACATCTAACATTGTAGCAACATTGGAGGGTACAACATCCGGTATTCAGGTTAACAGTACAATGGGACAGCCCGGAGATGACCCATCTGTGAGAATACGTGGTATAGGTACCGTAAACGGAAGCAGCTCTCCGCTTTATGTAATAGACGGAGTTCCTTTTGGTGGAAATATTTCCGATCTTAATCCTTCAGATATAGAGAGCATGTCTGTGCTAAAGGATGCTGCATCATGCGCATTGTATGGTAACAGGGCATCTAACGGTGTTATCCTTATAACAACAAAACAGGGAACATCAGATAAACTGCAGATGGAGCTTAAGATTAATCAGGGTACATATACAAAGGGTATAAAGGAGTATAAGAGACTTAACGCATATCAGTATATGGAGGCTGCCTGGCAGAATATGAAAAATGCTCGTCTTACAGCCGGCGATACTCCTGCAGCGGCAGCGGAGTATGCAACCAAAAACCTAATCTCAGAGACGCTCTACCTTAATATATTCAATCAGCCTGATGAGGGGCTGTTTGATGCAAACGGTAAATTGGTATCGGGAACAAGCATTCTGCCCGGATATGCAGAGGACCTTGACTGGTATGATGCAGCTATCCGTGCAGGTTACAGACAGGAGTATGTTGTAAGCGGTAATATGGCAACAGACAAGTCTAACATGTACTTCTCTCTTGGATCGTTAGATGAGAACGGTTATGCAAAGAACTCCTCTTTCAACAGATTGTCTGCACGTACATCTATCTCGCTTACCCCTGTAAAATGGTTAAAGGCCGGTTTGACTATCTCCGGCACACATCAGAAATCAAATGCTACAAATGGTAATCAGGAGGGGTCTAGCAGTTATACCAATATCTTTATGTATGCACGTAATATTGCCCCTATCTATCCTGTACATCTTCATAATGCAGATGGTACATATATCTTAGATGAGAGCGGCAACAAACAGTATGATCCGGGTTCATATACCAATGCAAACGGAGAAATTATACAAACCCGTGGGCAGTATAAAGACAGACATGTTGTATGGGAGAATGAACTTGATATGGATAAAACCTACAGAAATACCATGCAGGGTATAGCATACGTAGATATTAAATTCCTGAAACATTTTACATTTACTGTTAAGGGAGACCTGAATGTACGTACAAGCGATACACAGACATATAACAATGCCACAATTGGAGATGGTAAGGGGAACAAAGGTAGAGCTTCGAGATCGAAATACCGTTATAAAAACTATACTGCCCAGGAGTTGTTAAACTGGAACAACACATACGGAAAACACTTTGTAGATGCAATGGTAGCCCATGAGAGCTATGTGTACAACTATAATTATGAATATGGCTACAAGACAGCAGAGGTGTTTACCGGCAAGACAAATCTTTCTAACTTCACTGAAATTACCTCTCTAACAGGATATGACAACAATTATCGTACAGAGAGTTATTTTGGACGTATCCGTTACAACTATGACAACAGATACAACTTGGAGGTATCTTACAGAAGAGATGGTTCATCGAGATTTGCAAAGGATAACCGTTGGGGTAATTTTGGCAGCGTTGGTGCAAACTGGATTATAACCAATGAGGAGTTTATGAAGTCTGTAAAATGGCTCAATAATTTGAAGCTGCGTGCTAACTGGGGGCAGGTTGGTAACGATGCCGGAGCAGGTTACTACGGATATATGCCATTGTACACATCGAGCCAGAATGCCAACAAGGGTGCGTACTATCTTTCACAGTACCAGAACCTGGACCTAAAATGGGAGACCGGTGAAGCATGGGGTGTTGGT
>CAVIKQ010000063.1:0-9908 GCA_963643305.1 Eggerthellaceae bacterium | reverse complement strand
ATTCTTGCCTCTTTTGATATTGATACAAATAACAAGTTTGAATATAAGTTAGAGGTAAAAGAAGCCGGTGTATATTTTCTTGATTGCAAAAAGTGGGAGAGTGTTAAATTTTGGGCAGAGGATGAGGATATCGAGGTAAACTTTAGAGGTATGGATACTGCAAAAATAAAGATCAAGAACCCTCCGTACCATATTATAGAGAATGCCGGCCCAAAAAACCGGCTGATGAATGAGATAAATTTTATAGAATATCGTAACTATCAGATGATGATAGCTTTGTCTAAGATAGGTTATGAGGCTAAGTTTGCAACAGATTCAGACAAGCAGACTTTTATTGCAAACAGCTTTAATTTGATTAATGAAGATCTTATAGCCCGCAAGCTAATGTTGGCAGAGGCGTATTATAAAGTACCGAGTGTAGTATCTATATTCGGTTCTTTGAAGCCCGGCAAAGATGATGTGCTGATAGCAAAAATAAAAGATGCCCACAAAGGGTATGCTCCATTAGAAAAGATACTTAAAGAGCAGAAAGAGGCCGCTGAAAACGCAGCGAGAGTTGAGCTTGGCAGAGTTGCTCCGGATTTTGCATATTCTACCCCCGATGGAAAAAAACTTGGCACAAAAGATTTTAGAGGCAAGCTATTATTAATTGATTTTTGGGCAAGTTGGTGCGGTCCTTGCCGTGGGGAGATACCTTACCTTAAAAAGTATTATGACCAATTCAAGGATAAAGGCGTAGAGTTCTTAAGTGTTTCAATAGACGCCAAAGATGCAGATTGGAGAAAGGCTTTGGATGCGGAACAGATGGCATGGGCGCAAGTCTTAGCTCCTAATGCCGGCAAAGAGATTGCCAAACTATACCAGTTTAGCGGGATTCCTTTTATTATATTGATTGATAAGGATGGTAAGATTGTTGAAAAATACCTTAGGGGAGAGAATATAAAAAAGGCCATCGAAAAACATCTAAACCAATAATCAGTTAATAATAAGCGTCTTGTGAGCGGATGGCCGGGTTGTAGGCCATCCGCTTTTTTGCTCATGTCTAAATGGTGAGTGTCTGGAGTAGTGCGAACTCCCAACGCAGCCAAACAAGCCGGATGGAGTAGCGCGCTGTCTCAGGACTGCGTCCAAAAATAGGCGCTATTTCAGTCTAAAATAATTATTCTATTTGCATAATTTAAATCGAATAATTATTTTTGCATAAAATAAACGATTAAGCCGAGAGCAGAGGCAAAATTTATTTTGGCTAAGCCGAGGCGCAGTGATTGTAGACGCAGTCTAAAATAAACGATTAAGCCGAGAGCAGAGGTAAAATTTATTTTGACTAAGCCGAGGCGCAGTGATTGTAGACGCAGTTTAACATAAACAGATGACAAAAACAGTAAATCCTTTTATCGTAACCGGTAAGATTGCACCGGAGTATTTTTGCGACAGAGTAAATGAATCGGCTCGGCTTGTAAAGTCTGTTACCAATGGGAATAATCTGGTAATTATATCGCCACGCCGTATGGGTAAAACAGGATTGATTCAGTTCTGTTATGACAAGCCGGAAATCAGCGAGGAGTATTACACCTTTTTTATTGATATTCTGCATACATCGAGTTTGCAGGAATTTACTTATCTACTGGGTCGTGAGATTTATGAGACTCTTCTTCCTCGCAGTAGAAAAATGGCGAATCTCTTTATACAAACAATTAAATCCATTAGTGGTAAATTTGGGTTTGATCCAATGACAAATCTCCCTACATTCAATATAGAATTAGGCGACATCAGTCATCCGGAATATACTCTCGATGAGATTTTCCGATACTTATCTAATGCCGACAAGCCTTGTATTGTGGCGATTGATGAATTTCAGCAAATTGCCAAATATTCCGAAAGGAATATAGAAGCACTGTTGCGTACTCATATACAGAAATCGGTTAACAGTCATTTTATTTTTGCCGGTAGCGAACGGCACATGATGCAAAAGATGTTCTCTTCTGCTGCACGTCCATTCTATCATAGTGCAGACATATTGGAACTGAGGGCAATAGCACCTGAGATTTACATCCCATTTATTATTGGTCATTTTGAAAAGCGAAACCGCAGGATAGCCAAAGAAAATGTGAAGAAAGTCTACAACCTGTTTCAGGGGCATACCTACTACATTCAAAAGACATTTAACGAATCTTTTGCAGATACTCCTAATGGAGAGGAGTGTACATTAGAGATTATACGGGCAGCCATTGACACTATGATTGCCTCAAACGATACAATATTTCGTGAAATTTTGTCAAATGTTCCGGAAAAACAGAAGGGGTTGCTTTATGCCATTGCCAAAGATGGTGAGGCAGAACATATCATGTCTGCAGATTTTATCAAACGACATAGTCTTGCCTCTGCAAGTTCTGTACAATCGGCCGCAAATAAACTCCTTGAGAGGGATATTGTTACAGAGATCAACAAAGTATTTTCTGTTACAGATAGATTATTTGCCATGTGGATAAATAGATTGTATGGTGTCAATTATATTGATATTTAAAAATAATCCTTCTCATTCTACACCTTTTGGCAGCAACAGAGATTTTAAGTAAGTTTGCAATATGACAGATCTGTTGCAGACACCGGTAAAATTTCTGCCCGGAATAGGGCCAAAAAGGGCTGAGCTTTTGGAGAAAGAGCTTGGCATATCTACATGCAGAGACCTACTCTTTTTTGCCCCGTTCAGATACATAGACAAGAGCAAAGTGTACACCGTAAGGGAGCTTGAATCAACACTTGCATACGTACAGCTCAGAGGCAAGCTCATAAGCCGAGCCGTTGTAGGCGAAACTCCAAAGAACAAACGACTTACGGCAATTCTAAAAGACAGCACCGGCAGCATTGAATTAGTCTTCTTTAAAGGGATAAAATGGATGGCAGAGAGGCTTAAGATAGGGGAGGAGTATGTGGTCTTTGGCAAGCCGTCTGAGTTTAACGGTACCTACAACATGGTTCATCCGGAGGTGACAAAAGCCTCGGAAGAGACCATGTATGGCGGCAGCTCAATGATGGGGGTCTATTCAAGTACAGAGAAACTTAAAAATGCCGGAATAGGGAACAAGGTCTTCTCTAAGTTTGTGGCGGCAGCACTTGAAAAATACGGAAACAGCATTAATGAGACCCTTCCCGATAAAATACTCAAAGAGAGGTTCCTCTCTCCTTTGAAAGAGGCGGTTAAGAATGTACATTTTCCGCAGAACCAACAACTGCTGCAACGGGCGCAGTACAGGCTTAAATTTGAGGAGCTTTTCTTTTTACAGCTTGGTCTGCTAAAGCAGAAGGTTGTAAGGATGAGAGCAGACAACGGTATAATGTTCAATAAGATAGGCAATGCCTTTAATGCCTGTTACAATTCTCTCTCCTTTCCCCTTACCGGAGCACAGAAAAAGGTTATAAAGGAGATTAGAAAGGACACCCGCAGCGGACGGCAGATGAACAGGCTTCTGCAGGGGGATGTTGGGAGCGGAAAGACAATGGTTGCAATCTTCTCTATCCTTATGGCGGTAGACAACGGCTATCAAGCCTGTATAATGGCTCCAACAGAGGTGCTTGCACAGCAGCACTATAAAGGAATCTCCAAGACGCTGGCAGCGGCAGGGATAGAGTGTGCTTTGTTATCGGGAAGTACAAAAACAAAGGAGAGAAAGGAGATACTGCCACGGGTTGCAGATGGCTCGTTAAAGGTAGTTATAGGAACACATGCACTGTTGGAGGATACGGTAGAATTTAAGAACCTTGGGCTTGCTGTAATAGATGAACAGCACCGTTTTGGGGTTGCTCAGAGGTCTAAACTGTGGAGAAAGAACAGCATACCCCCTCATATTTTGGTAATGACAGCCACCCCTATTCCAAGAACATTGGCAATGACATTGTACGGAGATTTGGATGTCTCTGTGATTGATGAACTTCCGCCGGGGAGAAAGCCTGTAAAGACAATTCATGTAATGGAGGGGGGGCGTAACAAGGTGTATGATTTTATGAAACGGGAAATAGCCAAGGGGAGGCAGGTATTTGTGGTCTATCCGCTAATTAAGGAGAGCGAGAAGATGGATTATAAGAATCTTCAGGAGGGTTATGAACGTATAATTGAGGAGTTTAAGGCTCCGGAGTATATTACGGCCGTGGTACACGGGCAGCAGAAGAATGAGGATAAGCAGTACGATATGAATCTTTTTGCGAGCGGTAAAGCGCACATTTTGGTTGCCACATCTGTTATAGAGGTGGGGGTTGATGTGCCAAATGCGTCTGTTATGATAATTGAGAGTGCGGAGAGGTTTGGCCTGAGTCAGCTGCATCAGCTTAGGGGCAGGGTTGGAAGAGGCTCGGACGAGGCGTTCTGTATTCTTATGACAGGATACAAACTCAGCAAGGAGAGCAGACAGAGGATAGAGCTTATGTGTCAGACAAGTGACGGTTTTGAGTTGGCCGAGGCAGATTTGAGGATGCGCGGTCCGGGAGATTTGGAGGGTACGGCACAGAGCGGATTGGCGGTTGATCTGCGTATTGCAAATCTGTCAAAGGATTCGCAGATATTAGAGACGGCAAGGGCTGCCGCACAGGAGATTTTGGATGCAGACCCGCAATTGCAACTACCTCAAAACAGAATGCTTAGGCAGAGCTTGGAGATAATGAGACGTGATGGCAGGGAGAGCGTGGATTTTTCTGTAATCAGTTAGAAGTAGTACGAAAATCTCATGTAAAAGGTTATCTTTGAAACTAAAAACTGATAGTATGACACAGCACAAAAAGTTTATTGGAGCACATGTAAGTGCATCGGGAGGAGTGTACAAGGCAGTTGCCAATGCGGTAGCTATTGGGGCTAATGCTTTTGCCCTGTTTACAAAGAACCAGATGAGGTGGACAGATGCACCTCTTACAGAGAGGGAGATTGCAAAGTTTAAGGAGGAGTGCAACAAGCATGGCTTCTCCCAGAATCAGATTCTTCCACACGACAGTTACCTTATTAATCTTGGCAGCCCAAAGGCAGATGCTCTGCAGAGATCGAGGGAGGCTTTTTTAGATGAGATGAAAAGGTGTGAGCAGTTGGGGCTGGTATATCTTAACTTCCATCCGGGCAGCTCTTTAAAGGAGGTCTCTGTAGATGAGTGCCTTAAAACAATAGCACACTCTATAAACATTGCATTGGAGCAGACCAAAGGTGTTACGGCGGTTATAGAGAACACGGCAGGGCAGGGGAGCAACTTGGGGTATGAGTTTGAGCATCTTGCAGCTATCATAGATATGGTAGAGGATAAGAGCCGTGTAGGGGTATGTATAGATACAGCACATTCATTTGCAGCCGGTTATGATCTCTCTACAGAGGAGGGCTTTAATGATGTTTTTGAGAGGTTCAATGAGGTGGTAGGATTCAACTATCTTAAAGGTATGCACCTTAATGATTCAAAGAAAGAGTTGGGCAGTCATGTAGACCGTCATGAGAGCATCGGGAAAGGGACCATTGGCATTACTCCATTTAAGATGATAATGCAGGATGAGCGTTTTAACGGTATCCCTTTGGTGCTTGAAACTCCCAATCCTGATATCTGGCCGGAGGAGATTGCCATGCTCCGCTCCTTTGCAGAGTAGTTGAACAGGGAGTAACTTATTTATATCTCTTAAGCGAAAAATTTGTAACTTGCAGGGTTATTGAAAATTTGTATAGTAATATAAACTTATATGGCACAGAAAGTAGTAATAGGTATAACCCAGGGAGATGCAAACGGTATTGGCTATGAGGTTATTATAAAGGCATTGTCAGATGCGAGGGTATTGGAGATGTGTACTCCTGTGGTTTACGGATCATCAAAGGCGTTTGGATTTTACAGAAAATATATTCCGGAAACAGACAATATAAATACAAATGTCATAACGGCAGCCAAGGATGCCCACCCCAAACGTGTTAACATTATAAATTGTGTTCCCGATACATTTAACGTAGAACCGGGAGAGTGCACACATGAGGGGGCACAGGGGGCTATCATTGCGCTTGAAGCAGCTGTTGCAGATGCTAAAAAGGGGGATTTGGATATTGTAATTACAGCTCCGTTCAACAAGCGGGCCGTAACACTGGAGACATTCAAATATGCCGGTCATACAGAGTATCTTATTAAGGAGTTCAATGCAAAGGACGGACTTATGTTTCTGTGTGCAGACAAGATGAGAGTAGGTGTTGCCACGGGACACATAGCCATTTCAAAGGTATCGGAGACAATAACAGAAGAGCTTATACTAAGCAAATTGCGCGTTATGAACAGTTCTCTGTTAAGAGATTTTGGTATAGAGAAGCCAAAAATAGCGGTCTTGGGACTTAATCCCCATTGCGGAGACAAAGGCCTAATGGGAGATGAGGAGATAAAGATTATAAAGCCGGCTATAGAGAGGGCTATGGAGGAGGGTATCTTGGCATTCGGTCCTTTCCCTCCCGATGGTTTCTTTAGCATAAACGGCCAGTATAAATATGATGCTGTACTGGCAATGTACCATGACCAGGGGCTTATCCCATTCAAGGCATTGGCATTTGATGCCGGAGTAAACTTTACCGCAGGTCTGCCTATTGTAAGGACATCTCCCGATCACGGTACTGCATACGACATTGCCGGAAGAAACAAGGCCAATCCCCAGTCTATGCTCTGCGCAATATATATGGCCATTGATATTTGCAAGAACAGGAAGCTTTATGATGAATTGCGCTCAAATGTGCTCAAGGTAAAGGAGTTTGAGACCACACAGAAAGATGCAACGCTACCAATGATAGATGCAGAGGTAGATAAATTATAAAGATTGTGCAGGGAAGAATATTATATGGCAGTCATTCAAATATATACAGACGGGTCTTCGAGAGGTAATCCGGGCCCCGGAGGGTATGGGGTAGTACTTAAATGCGGGCGTCATTATAAGGAATTGAGTGCCGGTTACAGATATACCACCAATAACAGAATGGAGTTGTTGGCGGTGATAGTGGCGTTGGAGGCGCTTAAACAGGATGGGAACGAGGTGCATATCTACTCCGATTCATCCTATGTTGTAAAGGCTGTAGAGGAGGGGTGGCTTGAAAAGTGGTTGACAAAGGGACTGCATAAACAGAAAAATCCCGATTTGTGGGAGAGATATTTGAAAGCGGCTGCAAGGCAGAATGTTAAGTTTCATTGGATAAAGGGGCATGCCGGACATCCGGAGAATGAACTTTGTGACCGCCTTGCTGTTACAGCAGCGTTAGACAGTAACAATCTTATGGAGGATTGTACCTAAGAGAGTGAAAGTTAAGATAATTTGTAAGATTATATTAAAGAGATAATGAAGACATTTTTTGAGGCAAGCGGGCTGAGGTACTGTATGATAGGAAGTGGCAGTTGGGCAACCGCGCTTGTAAAGTTGTTGCTTAATAATCAGAGCAGTATAAATTGGTATCTAAGAAGTGATGACAACATAGAGAGGGTAAAGGAGTGGCATCACAACCCCAATTATCTGCAATCTGTCTATTTAGATCCGCAACGCATAAACATGAGCTCAGACATAAACGAGGTCATCTCCAATTCAGATGTACTGCTTTTTTGTACCCCGTCTGCCTACTTTATAGAGGTGGCAGAGAAGATAAAGGTCTCTATGCAGGGCAAATTTATCATATCTGCAATAAAAGGATTTGTAGGGGATAAAAATCAGACTGTTGCAGAGTATTTCCACCAAGTGCACAATATCCCTTTCGACCGGATTGGCATTGTAAGCGGACCGTGTCATGCAGAGGAGGTTGCAATGGAGAGATTATCATATCTTACATTGTCGAGCAAGCATATAGAGATAGCACGGGCACTTTGCAAAGTCTTTGAATGCAAGTATATAAGAACCAATCCCGGCACAGACATATACGGAGTGGAGTACTCGGCGGCACTTAAAAACATATATGCTATAGCTGCCGGCATCTGCCACGGAATGGGGTACGGCGATAACTTTATGGCGGTACTTATGACCAACTCCTATCATGAGTTAGTCTCCTTTATAAATGTTATGCATCCCGATAAATCGCGTGTTGTCTCCTCATCTGCCTACCTTGGAGACCTGCTTGTAACAGGCTATTCGCAGTTCAGCAGAAACAGGACATTAGGTACTATGCTTGGTAAAGGGTATTCCGTTCAGAGTGCTATGATGGAGATGAATATGGTAGCCGAAGGCTATTATGCATGCCGTTGCATAAATGAGATAAACAAAGAGTACAAACTTAATATGCCAATAGCGGATGCGGTGTATAAGATTCTGTATGAGAATAAATACCCGCCATTTGTAATAAAGCAGCTTGCAGATCTGCTCTTTTAAACAATCTGCATTGTAATAAAGTCATTGTAAATGCTAATTGGAGGTTATACAGATGTTAACGGTTAATATTGAACCCATTAAAGTTTTTGTTGAAGCAGATATTTTAGATGAATATCTGTCAAGAGCCCAAAAATCATTAAAGACTGTTATAGACGGAACAGGAGCCGGCAACGATTTCTTGGGGTGGGTGAATCTGCCCTATAATGAGGGTAACGCCTCTATCATAGATGGATGCAAAGAGGTTGTAGAGCAGTGGCGCGGTACCGTTGATGTTGTGGCGGTGGTTGGAATAGGAGGCTCCTATTTGGGGGCAAAAGCCATAATAAGTGCGCTGCAAAACAGCTTTACGCAGCATACGCCTGGGTCATATCCGCAGATAGTATATGCAGGGCATACAATGTCTGAAGATTATATGGCTGAGCTGTTGGATTATCTTAAAGACAAGAGCTTTGCAATAGTTGTCATATCAAAATCGGGAACAACAACAGAACCGGCTATTGCATTCAGACTTCTGAGAGAGCTGCTTGAAAGCAAGGTGGGGCGCAAGGTGGCAAGAGAGAGAATAGTTGCCGTTACAGATGCCTCAAAAGGGGCTTTAAAAGAGCTTGCAAAGGGAGAGGGTTATAGAACATTTGTTATTCCCAATAACGTAGGTGGCAGATACTCTGTGCTTACCCCTGTAGGGCTCCTGCCTATAGCATTGGCAGGTTTTGATATAGCAGAACTGCTTAACGGAGCAAGGGAGATGGCAGAAACATGCATGGGAGTGAATAACGGCTATGACAATCCTGCCGTTGTATATGCAGCGGCAAGAAACGCGCTTTATTCATTGGGGAAAAAGATAGAGATGCTTGTCTCATATACCCCTAAACTTGTGTATATGGCAGAGTGGTGGAAACAGCTTTATGGCGAGAGTGAAGGGAAGGATGGCAAAGGGATATTTCCTGCCTCTGCAACATTCTCAACAGATCTCCACTCTTTGGGGCAGTATATTCAAGATGGGGAGAGAACAATTTTTGAAACCAACCTGCTTGTAAAGAGCACAGAGCACAAGGTAGAGATTAAGACAGACAATGAGAATTTAGACGGGCTTAACTTTCTTGCCGGCAGAAGAATGGAGGAGGTAAACAGAAAAGCGCAGCAGGGAACCATGCTTGCCCATACAGATGGAGGGGTTCCAAATATTGTTGTGGAGATAGATAAAATAGATGAAAGGGAATTAGGCGGGCTTGTCTATCTATTTGAGATGGCATGTGCAATCAGCGGGTATATACTTGGGGTAAATCCGTTTGATCAGCCCGGAGTTGAGATGTATAAGAGGAATATGTTTGCCCTTCTCAACAAGCCGGGTTACGAACAAGATTATGAAGCCCTTTCAAAACGACTCAAATAACACAAGGCTATGCCATGGTGAGGAAAAGCTGCGCGACAGCGAACAACTTACAAGGGGTTAAATAATAATTCATTATCTACATAGAAGTCTTTATGGAATTTTTAAGGGCTGTTGCAAAAGCATATCTTCCCCATATAGCAGATGAAAAAGCTATCGGGAACTACACTTTTATCTTTCCTAACAG
>CAVIKQ010000062.1:0-9965 GCA_963643305.1 Eggerthellaceae bacterium | reverse complement strand
GTGCAATTGGATTTACCAATCTGTTCTGCAAGCCATTTCCCTGTTTTCTGTTGTTCTGCAAGTACTGCTTTAAGTCTGTTCAAATTAGCCATGAGATAAAATATTTTAATCCAAGAGCAAATTTATATAATTTACCTGATAGAATTAGTAACTTCCGATAATACTTATTATGAGGAAGCTAAAAAAGGGGGTTAGATGCCGTATTTTGATAAGATATTTTCGTCAATTTCAATCTTATGCCGACCGGTAGTAGTACGCAGATTTTTTCTAACAGTGTCAAATGTTGGGAAAGCCACGCATAGTCTATTCTGTTTTTTAATCTTTCAAACAAGCAAGCGGTATTACTTTTACTCCGTCTGGACGTGTGTAAGCCATGCTGCCACCCGTCATAACAATCATCAAGTCAGGCTCGCGCAGCGGCACCTGCTTTTCTGTTTTGTTGTGCTCTTGAACAAGTCGTTTTATTTCCAAAAGATGTTTTGCTCCTTCTTCTATTTCACGACTTCCGAGTTTACATTCTATCAGAGCATAGCGTCCATCGTCAAGATGAAGCACAAGGTCGGCTTCAAGGCCATAGCGGTCGCGATAGTATGACAAATGGTTGCCAAAGCCTGGTGTATAAGCCCGAAGATCTCTCGCACACATCTGTTCAAAGATGAATCCAAAGGTCTTGAGCTGAGTCATCAATGCTTCTGGCGAAAGTCCCAAGGCTGCAATTGCAATGGACGGGTCTACGAAAGCACGTTTAATTCCACTACGAATAGCCGTCTTACTTCGAACGGCAGGACACCAAGCTTCAATGTTGTCAATAACAAACAACCTGTTGAGGGAGGTTACATAATCCTCAAACGTACTCATCGCAAGCGAAACTTCCCCAGAGGCTGTTACATCAGCTAACAGAGCCGTATTCTTTGCCAATGTTGATATGTTGCGAGCATACGAACGCATTATGGCACGAGTAGTCCGCTCATCCCTCTGTACGCCATCCACTCTGGATATATCGTCCCGACAGATAGCATCTACATAGTTGCGTGCAATAAGTAGCTTTGCCTTATCACTCTTCATATTAAGAAAAGCAGGCCATCCGCCACGACAAGCAGCATAAATCAAGTCTTCAATCTGCATATCCGAAGTGATACCGTCTATGTCCAGGTTTTTATTGTCGAACAGTTTCTTCAGAGAAATTTTCCCATTAGCCTCTCCAGACTCCCATAGACTCATAGGCAACATTTTCATTCGTGATATCCTACCCGTGCCAGAATGATGAATCTTACTTCTATCAACAACTGTAGATCCGGTAAGAATGAATTGCCCTGGAGCCTGACGCTTGTCCACCATGGTACGCACAGCATCCCAAAGTACAGGAGCATCCTGCCATTCATCTATAAGACGAGGTGTCTCACCCATCAACAACAATGATGGTTTTGAAGCAGCGGTTGCAGCGTATTCTTCCTGCATCTCCATATCCTGCATCTTTATGACACTTTTACTTATTTGTTCTGCAGTTGTTGTCTTGCCGCACCACTTAGGTCCCTCTATAAGTACAGCTCCAAAAGCTTCAAGACGCTCTGCCAGTTGACTGTCTGCAATTCGATGTGAATAGCTCATATTGTAGCCGTATTTTGATTATGCGTGCAAAGTTAGCAATATTCAGTTGTATATGCAAGTAAAAACTAACATTTGTGGATGTTTAGTGCTATGAATTGTGATACTTTACAACTAATTATTGTGGCATTTTACAACTAACTTTTGTGGTATTTCATTTATAATTTTCGCTGTTTTTTATTTGTAGTTTTTGCGGTAAGGAGGCAAACAAAATGTACCAGCTTCCAAAAGTAGACACTAAAAATTTTTTAAGATGTTAATAATTTTCCAAAGTAGACACCGGTGATTTTTTCGCCCGGTATCTTTTTACAAAAGTAGACATTTTTCAACTTTTTTCAGCAATTTCGTTTCCGTTCCGATGCACCTTCTTCCCTTTACATTATAGCGCAAGGCTTCGCTGATGATGAAGGAGTCTTCCAAATACTCTATATACTTGGTATGGTGCTGTTGCCTATATTCAGACCTCCTGCCGAACGGAAGGTATTGGATATTCTCTGAGTATTGGTGCTGCTTCCCATAGCCGATGCCAGTACTTTCACCAATCCACGCATGCCATCGGCTGAGACCAACTCGTCAATATACCTCTTACGCTCAAAAATCATGTTTTTATATCATATTTTTGTGGAATTCCACAGATTTCTCCTGCAAAGGAGAATTTTGTCCCATCTATCGATATTAACCGTTGTTTGCTACCATGAGCCGCCGGCTCCGCCTCCACCAAAATGGCCTCCGCCAAAACCGCCAAAGCCGCCAAAACCTCCACTGCCGCTACCAAATCCGCCACCGAATCCACCGGAAGATCTGCTGCCGCTATTACTGAGGATTGAGCCTAACAACAAGAGGTCAAGAGCATTGGGACCTTTTCTGCCGCCCCCTCTACCATTACCTCCCATATTGTTTTCATCCTTTCCAAATATGGCAACAACTATACAAAGGAGGATAAAGCCAATAAAGAGAATCCCTATAACAGTTGCAATGAGATTATCTCCCCCACCATATCTGTTTGCAAACTCATCAGACGATATTTCTCCCGATAGCAGAGGCATCAACTCCTCAACAGCACTGTTTATGCCACCATAGTAATTATTGTTCTTAAAGTAGGGAATCATCTCATTATCCACAACAGTCCTTGCCAACGCATCGGGAAGGATACCCTCCAAACCATACCCTGTTGCTATGAATGCCTCCCCCCTCTCTGTTGCTGTCTTTGGCTTTACAAGTATGACTACTCCATTATTATATTTTTCATGACCCACCCCCCATTTCTCCCCAATTTCAAAGGCAAGAGAGGCTTTGTCCATGCCGTAAAGCTCCGGAACAATAACAACAGCTATCTGGTTAGATGAACTGTCTGCAAAAGCAACTAACTTCCTCTCCAACGCCATGCTCTGCTCTACAGTAAGGACAGAGGCCAGATCATTCACAAGCCGTGGCGGAACAGGCCTTGCTGGTACCTGAGCAGACAGATGTCCGCCGGCAAAGAGCAGCAGACAAGCACAAAACAACTTTATAAAGACAGATTTTACACTATGACAATATCTCATCACCGTTAATTTTATTAAAACAGACTAATCTCCAAATGAGATATCATCCGGCTGTTCATTAACATCATCCTTGTGGTATGGGAAATATGCTTTAAGCTCTCTTCCCGACATCGTTATAGCGCTGCATATTCCGTTGCAGAACTCCCCTTTTTTAAAGTGCTCTGCCATAACATCCTTAATTCCGTCCCAAAATCCGGCAGGAACCTTTGAATTTATACCGCAATCGCCAATAATGGCAAAACGCTTGTTACTTACATCAATATAGATAAGGACTCCGTTACGGGCCGCCGTCTTGTACATCTTGAGGTAGTTAAACACATACACCGCCCGCTGCATGAGATCTGCCTTGCATTTAGACTCAATATGAACCCTTATCTCTCCTGAGGTTTCGAGCTCGGCCTCCTTTATGGTTGAAACAATAAGGCTTTGCTCCTCTTTAGATAGAAAATCTCTGCCTCTCATTCAAATAGATTATTTAATAATGTCTTGGGAATCCTTGTCTGTTTGCTAAAAACTTACAGCAGGAGCTGTTGCTGCGCCCTCATCTGCAGAGAAATACGGCTTTTTGTCAAAACCAAACATACCTGCAAAAATATTGTTTGGAAATCTCCTTATTTTTGTATTGTACACCCTTGCCGCTTCATTGAATCTGTTTCTCTCAACAGCAATTCTGTTCTCTGTTCCCTCCAACTGTGCCTGAAGATCTCTAAAATTCTCATTAGCTTTAAGATCCGGATAATTCTCCGTTAGCATAAGCAACCTGCCCAAAGCCTGTCCAAGGCTCCCTTGTGCATCCTGAAACTTTGCCATAGACGCCTCATTAAGATTATCTATGTCTACCGTTACCCCTGTTGCCTTGCTTCTTGCCTCAACAACCCCCTCTAAAGTTGATGCTTCGTGAGCTGCATATCCCTTTACAGTAGCAACTAAATTTGGAATAAGATCTGCCCTTCTCTGGTACACATTTTCAACCTGAGACCATGCAGTTGATACCTTCTCCTCTGCCGTAACCATTGAATTATACACCCCTTTAACCCACATAAAAAGCACAACAACCGCGCAGACTACAACCGCCAATATAACTAATCCTTTTTTCATTTTTATTAAAATTATAGATTTAAACAACCCTTAAAAGTAATCAAAAAATCTTCAAAAAACAACCTGCCCCCACGAGCCATTCAGAAAGCCGTTCAGAAGGCCGTTCAGAAACTCTAAATCTTCTTTACGCATCTTACAGAGATACCAAAAGAATCCTTTGCAACATAATTCACAGGACACCCTGTCTGATTATAGAAAATATATCTGTAGTAGGCATTATCGGAGTCTCTCTCAGATGAACTCCACCAGAAACCATACTTGAACAGCATGCTAAAGTTATTTCCGTTATAGGTAACATACCCTGTTGCAAGGGCATTCCAACCCAACTTGTTATTTGGGGTAGCCACTCCCGAAAACGGCCATATATCACTTCCATTAAATGTTGCAGAGACAGCCAAAGCATCACCAACCCCTTTCCAATCATCAAGGAAATCTACATCATCCCTTCCCAACGCAGCCTTTGCAAGATCTGTCCAATCCTCATTGGTAGGAACGCTCCAGCCATCGGGACATACACCCTGCGGACCATTCCCCAATCCATTACGCGATTCCCCGCCGGTTGCCTCTTTCCATGTGTACAGTCTGCCAAAAACAGTCCCTGCCGCAGGCGCATTGCCATAAGCCACACCTGCCCCCTCGTAATTAAGGTTCTCCGTAAACCATTTGAGATTTCCAATGCTCTTTACATGATACCACTTGTTCTCACGGGCATCCAACACAGAATCCTTGGCCTGAGGAACCCCCACAATACTTCCGTTGTATCCCGGTTTTACCACTGTTATGTTATTTGAAACAGACAGATTATAGTAGCCGGTGCATTTTGCTATATACTGAACAGCAAACGTTGCAATAGAATCCGGTATAGTTATAGTAGTGCTCTGCCCCTTTACGGTATCAATAAGACCTGCGCTGTACCAGCAGTAAGAGACTCCCGATGTTGGGGAGGCAACGCTATTGCCGCTAAGAGCATAAGTCTCTCCCACAAGCGAATATAACGGCAACTTAAAGGCCAGCTGTCCATCCATTGATGGCAACACTTCATCATCATCATCTTTCTTGCAGGAAGAAAACACAACAACCCCGCAAAAAGCCGCCGTCAACAGCAACTTTGAGGCAAACTTCATAGAATTTTTCAGATTCATCTTAACTTGTAAAACTTCTTTATTAACAGAATGCAAATTTAATATTTTTCCCTATTTTTGTACTAAAATCATGCCATTGGAGGCAACAAAAATGAATAGGATACTTCTTCCATTAGCGGTTCTGTTTCTCTTCTGTACAGCTTGCAACAACACCACCGGCAGCTACAGGACCTTTAGCGGCTTTGCCCAAGGGGGAACATATCACATAACATGTAACCTTAGCGGAGTATCGGACTCCTTGTCTGTTCACCTTCCCGATAGTCTGTCATTATTTTTTGACCAGATAAACCATGCACTATCCGGATACGACTCCACATCTCTTGTCACCTCTGTAAACCAAGGAGACAACCCACCTCTCAACAGGCTGTTCATTGAGACATTCAATGCCTCAAAAAGGGTTTGGGAGGAGAGCAACGGCTATTTTGACATAACAGGCGCACCTCTGTTTGACATTTGGGGGTTTGGATTCAAAGAGAAAGGGAGAATTACCCAACCCATAATAGACAGCATTTTACAGTTTGTAGGCAACGACAAAGCCTGTATCATTGAGAAAGATACTGTAATCAACGGCAACAGGGGCGTTTTCAGTTTTCTTAAATTAGATGACAGCAGACTGAAGATTAACTTTAATGCCATAGCACAAGGTTATACATGTGACTACATAGCATCTAAGTTTGACAGCTGGGGAATTGCAGACTACCTTATTGAGGTTGGGGGTGAGATTTATGCCAAAGGGGTTAACCCAAAAGGGAGTGCATGGAGAGTTGGAATAGACAGACCTGAGGATGGGAACTATCTGCCCGGTGCATCTTTGGAAGCTGTAATAGAGATAAGCAACCAGGGGCTTGTAACATCAGGCAACTACCGCAAGTTTTATGTAGAGGAGGGGAAAAAGTATTCGCATACCATTAACCCAAAAACAGGTTATCCTGTTAGCCATTCGTTGCTGTCTGCCACTGTGGTTGCAGCGGATGCCACTACTGCAGATGCCTACGCCACATATTTTATGGTCATAGGCTTGGATGAGGCTAAAAAGGTACTTGCCAACAATCCTCAGTTAGGTGCAGTTCTGATATATGCAGAGGGTGAGGAGATGAAGGTATGGAGTTGCAACTGCAAATGGTCAAAGCCATAAACTGACACCCAAAACAACGGCAATCAGCAATCGGGACAGTCATTAATAAATAGATAATAATTGGACTTATAATATATATCTGTAATGAAGAACTTGAACAACTCAGACAAGACAGGCAGAAGAAAGTTTCTGTTAAGAAGTGCGGCAGCCTTGGGAACAGGTGCCGTAATTATGGCGGAGAGCAATCTGTATCCGCTTTCTGCAGCAGAAAAATCTATTAAAAACAGCTCTTACAATAAAGAGCCCAAACCCTTTAAGAAAGAATCTGTTTCAGTTAAGAACCCTTACGACATAGTCATTACCGGAGGATTGGTTTACAACGGCACACGCGCTCTCCCTTTTAAAGGGAACATAGCTATAAAGGATGGCAAGATTCGAGATATATGGGAGGAGGACGGAGAAGCTCTTCCTGCAGCACGTCAGGTTATAAAGTTAGACAAAGAGGAGGTTGTTTCACCAGGGTTCATTGATATTCACACACATACAGACACCAATCTGTTAGAAGCCCCGCTTGGTGACAGCCGTATTTATCAGGGTATCACCACAGACAACGGAGGTAACTGCGGAGATTCTCCATTCCCTTATTCAGATGAATACTATGCTTCAAAGAGGGGAAGCAAACGCTTTGGCTATCCGTTCTGGCAGAATGCAGACGGCTTTTTTAACGCTTTAGAGGATAAACAGATAGGAATAAACTATTGTACACTTACAGGCCAGGGACAGTTGAGGAGTGCTGTTGTTGGAGACAATAATGTTCCATGTACAAAGGAGCAGCTGAAAAAGATGTGTAACATCTTGGAGATGCAGTTGGAGATGGGAAGTACAGGACTCTCTTGCGGGCTCGAATATGCACCGGGCTCTTATGCTTCCGATGAGGAGATTACTGCCCTTTGCAAGGTGGTGGCAAAGCACAACAAGCTCTTTGCAATTCATATGAGGAATGAAGATGACAGAGTTGAAGAGGCGGTAAAAGAGGCTCTTGCAATTGCAAGAAACAGCGGTGCAAGATTGGAGATATCCCATCTCAAGGCACAGAATGCTGCCAACTGGCATAAAGGGCCCAACCTTGTAAAACTTATTGAGGAGGGCAGAAGAGATGGTATTGATGTAGCCTTTGACCGTTACCCATATACAGGGTTCTCTACCGGGCTTACCTCATTCATTCCTCTTAACGACAGGCAGGGCTCCAATGCAGAGATTCTTGCAAGGTTAGAGGACAAACAAAAGGCAGAGGAGATTGGGAAATATGCACGTTCGAGAGTTGAGCGTCTTGGGGGACCGCAGAATGTTCTTATTGCAGCATGTGCAGCACCACAGAACCAACAGTTCTCTGGGAAAACCATTAAAGAGATCTGCAACATGACCGGTAAGGAGGTATGGGAGCAGATAAGAGAGCTGCTAATCTCCGAAAAACTTGGAGTTCAGATTGTTGGTTTTGCCATGTGCGACGAGAACATAAACCTCTTCTTCTCCAATCCTCTTGGCATGCCGGCATCGGACGGAAGCGTATATGCGCCTTACGGCAGACTTGGCAAGGAGATTCCTCATCCAAGATCATACGGCACATTCCCAAGATTTTTTGGCAAGTATGTTAGGGAGAACAAGGTTTGCGACATGCAGACAGCCATATACAAATGCACAGGGCTTCCTGCATCGAGATTAGGCCTAAAAGAGAGAGGTCTCATTAAGGTTGGGTTTGCGGCAGATATAGTTATCTTTAACCCAAACAAGATTATAGATATTGCTACATTTGAAAAACCGCACCAGAATGCAGCCGGCATATCTGCTGTTATTGTAAACGGTGTAACAACCATCCGCAACGGAGAACATTGTGGTGCCTTTAACGGACAAGTATTAAGATAAATGGAACTTGAAATCTGCGCATACTCTGTAGAGTCTTGCCGTAATGCAAGGGAAGCAGGGGCTAACAGAGTGGAACTCTGTGCCTCCCCCGGTGAAGGGGGAGTAACCCCCTCAATGGGGATGATAGCCGCTGCCTCAAAAGCATTAAAGAGCCAGACACAATCTGAATACAGCACTCCTTTGGAGCTGTATGTTATGATTAGGCCTCGTGGTGGTGACTTTGTATATACGGATGAGGAGTTTGATGTAATGCAACAGGAGATCTCTGCAATTGGGGAATCAGGCATAGCTGTAGATGGTGTTGTGTTTGGCATTCTTACGCAAGAGGGCAACATAGATATTCTGCGTAACAGGCAGCTCGTAGAGTTGGCACGCAGATATGGCTTTAAGGTTACCTTTCACAGAGCAGCAGACAGAGCCACTCCAACACCTGAGCAGATTGTAGAAGATATAGTAAAAACAGGTGCAGACCGCATCTTGACATCGGGACAAAAAGCAACAGCACAGGAGGGGATAGAGAACATAAGACGAATGGTAAAGGCGGCAGCCGGCAGAATAGAGATAATGTGCGGCAGCGGAGTAACGGCAGAGAATGCCAAGATGCTAAAAGAGAGCGGAGTTGATGCAGAACACTCAACGGCAAAGAGTTTTCGCACGAGCAAGGTCTGCAACATAACGGGAGAGACCGATAAAATGATTTATTCAGATAAAACAAAGATTATGAAGATATTAAAAGAACTCAAGCTACTTGTTTTGTTTGCACTTGTGTCTGTTTTATCGTGCACTGTAGCAGAAAAAGACTACCGCTATTGTAAAGAGATTCAAGAGAACCCGAACCTATCCAAACAGGAGAAAGAGGCTTTAGATTTCATTTACAGATACTCCCCGTTAGAGGATATAACAGAGTACGGCCCCGATTTCTGGATTGCCAATGTTAAACAGACCTTTGAAGTTAAAGAATCTACCCCTTGGGGTAATAATATTCCCGATAATATTTTCAGACATTATGTTCTTCCTGTAAGGGTGAACAACGAGGCAATAGACTCTGCAAGAATACTCTTTTGGAGAGAGCTAAAACCAAGAGTTGCTGCATGCAAGACCATGGAGGAGGCTGCACTTGCCGTAAACCACTGGTGCCATGAGAAAGCCAACTACCAGCCTACAAATGCAAGGACATGCAGCCCTACAGCAATGATACTTAGGACATATGGCAGATGCGGAGAGGAGTCTGTATTTGCTGTTGCTGCTCTAAGAGCTGCAGGACTGCCCGCAAGACAGATTTATACACCACGCTGGGCTCATTGCGATGATAACCATGCGTGGATAGAGGTCTGGATAGACGGACAATGGAAATACCTTGGGGCTTGCGAACCGGAGCCGGCCCTTAACATGGCATGGTTTACCTTTCCTGCAAGCAGAGGGCTGTTCATGCAGACAAGAGTATTTGGCAAATACACAGGGGATGAGGAGGTTGTTAAAGAGGGAGATTTGGTGACATACATAAATGCAACCCCAACATACGCCCAGACATCAAAACCTATAATAAGAGTCGTTGACAACAACGGCACACCTGTAAGT
>CAVIKQ010000061.1:0-10248 GCA_963643305.1 Eggerthellaceae bacterium | reverse complement strand
GAAGCCATTAGCTATGGTATCTTCTCCATGATATTTGAACGGTACAATATGCGCAGCCTCCAAAACTTCAGGCATTTCTACATTAGTGATAACACATCGTCCATAAGCAGCAAGGACTTCTCTTCTGAAACGAGCTTGGTTAGGTCTGTATTCTCCTTTTACAAGTTTTCGTTCTGTATCAGATACAACTTCATTTGATATTGTCGTCTGTGTTGATAAGATTTCTTGGATTTCTGTATCAATCTCAAAGTTGTATAAATAATGCTCGTGCATTCTTGTACCAGCGCAATCTTGCTTTTTCAGATATCCATAATATGACAGGAACAACAAGTATTCACGAGCAAAACGCTCGTCATTTGCAGCGGGAATGCAGTCTACCCAATTATTCAAATCCAATTTCTTATTGCGGTATGCACGTATATACTCGACATAGCTTTCTACTTTTCTATTGGGAGTTCCCGAAAGCGGAATGATGATTCTAATCAATTCTTCAACGGTGATATAGGCGTCATTGCTTGTAGATATACCATTGCCTAAGGCACGAACAATGGACAAAATCAGTTTCAGTGGATGCAGCTCTATTCCTGCCTGTTCCCATGCTGCACACTCCTCTTTTGTCTGAATACTTGGATTCGGTAATTTAAAGTTAATAATGGACTGAGCGGAAAATTCGGTTTGAGAAATCTCATGGTTCGCAACTTTTCGTCCGAAATCTGTTAGGGTAATCAAGCCTCTTGTATTCTCGGTAGGAATCAAGTTCAACGCTTTCCAATATTGTCCCGAATTTCTGATTATGTTTCGTTCTCCAATACGTCTTTCCAAATCAACATTCACACCAGTGCCTTGCAAATCGTGCGAAAGCTCTATTAACTCATTGCCGAATTGAGTGGAACTATATTTGTACTTCCCTTCTAATTTTGCCATACGGAACAAAACACCCAACAATACAACAGGGTCGTTGATGCCCTCTGTACATTGTACGCTTGCCCACTTCCATTTGAAATTGGCAAATGGTTTTTGGGGTATTTCAAGTTTCTTACTCTCCATTGTCTTCATTTTTGTAAAGATTGAATTGTTGGGCTATGTTATATGCCAGTTCTACAGGCACTGCATTTCCTATTTGTCGATAGATAGAAGAATTTGTCCCCTCGAAGAAGTAATCCAAAGGAAAACTTTGAATGGTGGCAAGTTCTCTACAGGTCATTCTTCTTAGTCCATTGGGGTGAGGATGAATAACCACACCGCCTTTGTTGTCGCCTCTGGCTGTCACCGTTGGTGCAGGTTTGTTGGGGTCTAATAAACGATGTCCGATATAGTTGTTGATATTCAATTTATATTTCGAATATGTATGATTGAACAGATTATTTGGCAAATCGGGATCCGTAATATCTTTAAGAGCCTCACCTACAGATAGCCATTTCGGCAATCCGGCACTTCCATCTTTAGAGTTGGTTGGTTGTGGGTATTCATAAACAAAGTCTATATCCTTTCTGACTCCAACAATGATTACCCTTTCGCGTGTTTGTGGCACTCCATAATTTGCTGCGTTTAGAACCTTGTACTGAACCTCATAGTTCAAGTTTCTAAAATCATTCATGATTATCTTGAAAGATTCCCCTTTGTTCAGAGACAAGATTCCTTTTACATTTTCTGCAAGAAAGAACTTTGGCTGCTTGTCTTTGATAACCCTAAGAAGTTCTTTGTACAATACATTCCGCTCGTCCGCTGTATGCCTTTTGGTATTTGCCAGGGAAAAGCCTTGGCATGGGAACCCTCCTATAACGATGTCGCAAACAGGGATTTCTTCCGAGGGGATTTCCTTTATGTCTTTTTTAACAATATGGTTGCCTATATTCCTCTTATAAGTGGACACCGCATCATCGTACAGGTCATTAGCCCATACGATGGTGTGTCCTGCCTTTATAAATCCCAAGTCCAAACCTCCGGCGCCACTAAACAACGATACAACTTTCATTATGATATAATTCTTTCTAAACGTTTCAATTCCAGACCCAATAATTTTGCGAAATGCACTGGTACTGCATTCCCTATTTGGCGGTAGCAAGCGCCCATTTTACCCATAAACACAAAGTTTCGTGGAAAAGTCTGCACAAGGGCACTTTCTCTTATTGACAATCTGCGCTCTCCATTATAATGAGGAATAGCGCAAACACCGCCTTTGCCGTTTCCTCTTGCCAATATTGTAGGCGAAGGCTTGTTGGGGTCTGTTTCCCTATGCGCTGTAAAGTTACGAGCAACAAAACGGTAAGCAGAACCGTAATTATTTGGGTCTTTGTCAGTATTTCCTATTGGAGGTAAATCATCAATCGCTTCCTTTATGGATTTCCATCTTGGGATACCGTCTTTGCCATCTTTGGAATTGGTCGGATTTGGGAAGCTGAAAATCATATTTGTTCCCAAATCTTTTCTCTGTCCTATAAATAGCACCCTTTCACGGTGTTGCGGAACCCCATAATCTGCCATATTTACTTTATGTATTTCCACAATATAGCCGGCATCTTCAAAATCCACCTTGATTTGTTTTACAACACTACCTTTCCCCAAACTTAATATACCTTTTACGTTCTCGGCAATAAAGAATTTAGGTTGCTTCTCTTTTATAGCGTTGTAGAAGAATTTATATAATACATTTCGTTCATCATCTATGTTTCTCTTCATGTTTGCCACGGAGAATCCTTGGCAAGGGAACCCACCAACGACAACATCTGCCGATGGTACTTTCGTAATGTCAATATTTTGAATATCAGCTTGTATTATGTGGTCATTGATATTGGCTTTGTAGGTTGCCACAGCATCCGCATCAATATCATTAGCCCAAATGACATTGTTGCCAGCCTGTATCAAACCCAAGTCCAAACCTCCCGCTCCACTAAATAATGAAATGATTGTCATCTAAATACCTGTCTATTATTGTTGAAACACATTGTTTTCTATTGAATCCAATGCCGTTCCCTCTGTTCCAAGAGTGCGATATTGAGTAATCATTCGGAATTTCACTCAACTCCCCCGACTGTTACACCCATCTTCTTGTTGGTGCGCTGCAAGGTGAGCGAGCGCACATGCTTGTTGGTCTCCTTCATGTTGGTAACGAATGCTGTAAGACCCCTTTGCAACTGCTAAGATATAAAAGAAACGAGAAAAAGCGTAACCTTATTACAAGAATTTGACAATTTTACGTCAAATTACCGACATTGAACTCATTCCCCACGAGCTGAAAGACAGAATCATCCTCGAAGCGAAAGTCTCCGAAGGCCGACAGCCTCCATCTGCGTTCAATTGGCAAGATAGGAAAAGCAGGGCTACATTGCTCTATGCCATTATAGTGGCTGATACTATGGCAGTAGGATTGGGTTTGATGCTATTTACATAGTTCCAATAGGATGTTTGAAATACTGCATAGTGCAATAAATCCCTTATGGTATAATGTCAAATATTTGTTGTGTCTTTATACTTATTTTTAACGCTTACTAAAAAGCGCATATAGCACGCGTTTCTCCAGACTCATATTTCATGTGGTAGTAGATACTGGCCGTGGAGAAGGTAATATTGTAAGCCAGCAAGAAGCTCGCCGGCAATTCTGTAGAGGACCAGTACCAGGAGGTTCCTAAGGCATCACCTCCGGCAGCGGTAATGGATGGATTCACTTTATTTCTTGTCTCAACATTAGAAGCATCCCATTGGTTCCAAATATCATCTACATCCTTGTAGCAGAGTATATGCAACTCTTTTGCTGATGGGATAAACCAGCCCGTGCCGGTTGCAGGGGCTGGACTGGCTGTGGTGAGACTATCTAAGGCTTCAACCAGTTTTACAACATAGCCCTCTTTGCCGGATGTAGCCCTGCACCAAGCATTATAGGCACGCAGAACTTTGGTATTCTGGTAGCCAAGAATTCGGTTCATATTGTCGGTAAGTGCATTATTGGATGCAATGGAAACATAGTCAGCTTTATTGATAGGGGTAAAATTTGCCCCCTCCTGAAAATCTTTTACAAACTCGTAGAGAGTCTGCCAGGCCTTGCTTTGTATCTTCTTTACCGCCACAGCCAAACCGTGGGTGCATGCAGGAAAATCCTTTGCCATAATCTTGTCATAGGTAAGCGAGGCAGGTGTGGTACGCCCTGCCGGGTCTGTCTCATTGGGAGTCCAAAAGACGATTGCCGCCACGCTTGCCTTCTGTTGTGGTGTAAGAGCTGTCCCCTTAGGCAGCAGATTGCCGTCAACAAGCAGATAGTCACCAACCTTTATGGTGTAGCTCTGCTGTGTCTCAGGGGCTCCATTTACCTTGTATCTCTTGTAACTGCCGGCAGTAATGCCCAAAGGTTGTACGGTAAACTCCTTCTCCCCATTATCATAGCTTCCCTTTAAGGTGGGAGCAGATGTTGCACCGGGGTGTATGATGTAGCGGTACGAGCCGTCAATCATTCTGCACGGCTTGGTAGAGCCGGAGTATGTCACCAGCTTTGGAACCGTGTAGTCCGTTATTTTAGTGGAGGTGGACTTATACACGGTCTTAGGCATCTCAATAACAGCCAACGACATTCTGTGAACCATAGAGAATGAGAGCAGGAGGATATTGTCTGCAGCAGCTGTGGCAGTACCTTTGGCGGTCATAAGGTCTGAGGCGGTGTAGGCCGCATAACTGCTCTGGTCGGTCTGAGGTCTCCAGCCGCTTATGAGGGGAGCAAAGAACTCCTCATCTGTCATGGCAGCCCCCGTAAGAGAGGCGGTCTTGCCGGACATATCCGCTTGGTAAGGGTAGTAGAGATAGTATTGTTCTCCCGATAATCCACCTGTAAGAGCAGTGCTGCCGTCCGGTCTCCAGACAAGGCTGTTAGTGGCCACATCCACCCGGGCTGTCAGCTTCACATTGGCATAGAGTATACTGTTGTCCCGCACTATGTAGAGACCGCAGGCATCACCTGCCGTAAACTCCGTAACATACCCCTTCTCCACCGCACGGGTAAGGGTGCCGTTGGTGTTGTCCCCTGCCTTTGAGGCATAGCCGCCATCTGTAACGGTAAAGGAGAGCTGCTTAGCCTCCTTCTGAGGCAGCGGCTCCTCTACCTTTGTACAGGAGGCCGGCAGAAGCAGTACTGTTAGCACTGCTGCCTGAATAAGGTATATAAGTTCTCTCTTGTTCATAGTTCTTTATCGTTTTATACTGTACATTCGTGCAGCTTTTCCTTGTCATGGCATAGCTCAAACAAGTTTGGCTCTGCTCATTTGGTCTCTGCGCTCGGCATAATCGTTTATTGTATAATTAAAAGGCACATACGGCACGTACTCCAGTGGTACCGGCATCCTTAAAGTTGTAGGATAGTTTTGCATTTTTGAAGTCTACATGCCAACAGAGGTCAATAGCGTTCTTTTTCTCAGAAGATGACCAGTACCTGACAGAGCCCAACACATCACCGGAGGCTTCTGTAATGGAGGCATTGACAATCTTCATGGTTTCTGTTTTATCATTGCTAAATTGGGTAGCAATATTATCCACATCCTTGTAGCAGAGTATATGCAGCTCCTTTGGAGAAGGAATGAACCAGCCTGTACTTCCTGTAGGAGCAGGATTGGTTATGGTGAAAATCTCCAAAGCATCAACCGGTAGTACTACATAGTTCGCTTTACCGGAAGTACTCTTGCACCAACTGTTAAATGCCTTTATCACTGCGGTATTCTGGTAGCCGAGAATATAGTTGACTGCATCTGTTGCATTATTATTGGTAGCAACAGACACGTAATCATCCTTGTTGATTGGAGCAAAGTTCGATCCTTGCTGGAAAGTGTTCACCAAATTCAGAGATTTTTGCCACTTAATGTCTGTTGAGACATTTTTAACAGCCACAGCCAAACCGCGCGTGCATGCAGGATAATCCGTTGCCATAATCTTATCATCTGTGAGGGATGCCGGGGTTATTCTCCCCCCCCCCCCCGATTCTGTATCTTTTGGCACCCAGAACACTATTCCGGCCACAGTCTTGCCCGGTTCAGGCAGAGGTTTGGGGTTCTCTATAACCGGAGCTGTTCCGTTGGAGTAGCGTTTGCGCAGTCCGCCGTCTGAGATGCTTCCGTCTGTGTAGATATAGTCACCGGCTTTCACCTCATCTGCGGTGTAGTTTGTTACTACAATCACCGTAACATCCTCCTCACCGCCGGCGCTCCAGCTGCCTCCCGTTACCTCCTTCACCTCAATGCCGTTTGCCTTTACGGTAATGAGATAGCTGTACCTCTTGTTGGTTTCGAGATTGCCTGATGCATCCGTTGCAGGGGTGTACAGAAAGTCCTTTCCTCCTATCCCTATACGTACAAGCGGCTTGCCTGTCATGTTCTGCGGCACCACCACCGCCTCAAACCTGCCCTCTGTAGTATTATGATATGGCTTTATCTCCCCGTTATGACTAACAGCGGCACCCACCGTTCCTTTGTTAAAGGAGACGGTATTCTCCCCAAGGAGGGTAACGGTTGCACCGTTTATATGCTCTGCCGTAATGCCGCTGCCGGCTGTGAGCTTAATCTCAATCTTGGTAAGAAGATGATTGAAAGTGAGATTTACCGGCAGGCCATAATGTCCCAATGTGGAGGCATACAGGAGATCGAAAGCGGCATATCCGCTGCTCTGGTCTGAGATGTTAACAGGGGAGCCGTCTGTGTACGGGTACCATGCCGAGACCTGTGTATCGGCTCTGCTTTGCCAGTAGACGACGTTCCCGGCGGCAGGGTTTGCCTTGCCGGAAGCGTCTTCTATGATATACTTCTTGGCCTCAGTCATACCCTGTAGCATCACCCCTATCTCCTCACCACCTGCCCAGCTGTCCTTGCCTCCGGCACGGGTCTGCGGCTGTGCCACCTCCGCTGTAAGCTGCAACGGGTAGATGCCCTGTGGCAGGGAGGTGACGCCACCCGTCTCCTCCTTGCCGCAAGAGAGGAGCAGACCTGCCGCAAGAGCCAATACTGGCAGACAGTTGCCAATGCGCAGCCGGTGCGCAGAACAGACAGGCTGCTCTTGTGCAGCTCTCTTTTGCCACGGCATGGCCAAAACAGATTCGGCTCTGCCAGGACAGCTTATGGTAACAGGTCTTTTCATGTCATCATCTTTTTAATACTACATGTACAATCACTTAGCCTTGTTAGGAGTTGTCTAAAAGGTAATTTATGCGTTGCTCCAGGCTTCATTCCGGTACTACATGGTTGCGTCGGCATCGGTGTTCCCGGCGTCGGTCCAGTCTGTTATGGTGCTTCCTGTAATTACAAGCCCTGTCTTCTTTACCGTTATGGTATAGGTGTAGGACTTCCCTGCCTCAAGCGCAGGTTGTATGGCGGTAGTGTTGGAGTAGGTCTTGTTATCCCCATCATCCGGCACCATGCTGAAGCTAAGGGCACCAGAGAGTGTCTGCGGCAGCAGAATCATTGTAAGGGTCATTATGCCGGAGCCACTGTTAAAGTCTGCAACGCATAGGTCGGTTGCCGTTCTCTCAGGAGCAACTCCGGTGCATTCGCGCAGTTTCCAATCGGATACGGCAGTAGTACTGTTGGCTGCAGCGGTACCGGTTGTTATAGTAAAAGTACCGTCATGGATAAGGCCTCCCAATGTGTAGTTGGCAAGGTTCAGCACATCGGCATTGGCAAAATCTCCTGCACCTGATATCTTTATCTTGAGAACAAGACGTGTCATCTTATGCTTGAAAGAGTTGTCGTTACCAGCCCCGTTGTCTTTAAATTGTATGGTAGGGGTAGCTTTTTTGCCCTTTGCTCCGGATGCATAGATATAGTCTATAGCCTCTTGAAGTGCTGTTGTGCCCTGGGTGCGTGTATTTACCGTAATTGCTCCGGCAGTGCCCGGCAGGGTGGCGTCATCTGCGGTTGTTGAGTAAGGTGCATAGGCTGCAAAGGTAACCTCCTCGGTTGGGTCCTTAAAGAAGATACCGCCGTTCGCTGTTATCGGTGTGAAGTCGGCAGTGGTGCTTGTGCTGGAGGTCTTGTACCCCACGTTTTTGTATATGGTGGCCATGTTTGAAGTGGGGGCATTTGTTACCATCACACCTATTTGGTCCTTGTTCCAAGTGTCGTTTGATGCGCGGGTCTTGGCACCGCCCATATCTGCTGTGATTTGGGCTGCTACGGAACTCTTGGTTCCCTCATTCTCCTTTGCACACGCGGATAGAAGGGTTATTGCCGCTGTGAGGAATAGTAGTTTAGTCATTGTCTTCATAATGTTGTTTTTTATGGTTATTAATTTATTGTTATGGTTTTCTATCTTATTATATTTATTGTCTGCACAGTACTGCCACTGTTCAGGAACTCTTTTTAGTATGCATCAACATGAACGCCGTCTGTCTCTTTCCAGTCTGTGATTGTGGCATCCGTTATCTCTGCATCTACGGGCAGCTGCAGGTTGCCTGTAATGGTCATCGGTTCGGACCCGTCATTGAACTTGGAGAGCAGTTCTGTTAAATCATTCTCTATCTGCTTTGTATCACCGTTGGTAAAAAGGAGATAGACCGTGAGAGTAATCTTTTCTAAAGGGATGACACCTATAAGGCGGAAAGAGGTGGTGAACCTGTTCTTATCCCAAACAAGGGTGTTTGATACCTTTGCGGCATTGCTGCGCTCCCATGTTACAATATCTGCTTTAGAAGCCACACCGGCAAGTGTTGCCGTAACCGATTGCACGCTGTTGTAGTCTCCTCCCATAACCAACAGCTCTATATCAAGCTGCCTTACTAACTGTTTCATGGGAACGGTTACTCTTATGGTATCATCCTCCGTTACCTCTATGCTCTTATGCCCGGAGAAGAGATAATAGGGATATGGATGTATCTCCTGCAGCGCTCTTGTACTGCTCTCTGCACTGTTCACCGTGGCTGTGTTGCCGCTAACGGTTATTCCGGCAGGTGTGTTGTACACAACAAGGTTGTAACTGCCCGGCAGAAGCAGTGTGCGGAAGAGGTGGGAGCTGCCTTTTACCGTATGCTCCTCTGTTCCTATGCGGAGCGTGTAGTTTTCCGGTATCTCAATATACACACCCTTGGCGCTCCAGTCTATGGCAATGATTCCCGCCCCCCTGGTAGGGTGGGAGGTGTTATAGAGCCTGTCCTTTACGCAGGAGGCAAGCAGCAGCATGAGTGCCGCAGACAGGAGGAGTGTGTAATATGTTTTCTCTTTTCTCATGGACTATTCCTGAGTTTTTTAGGGACAATTGGTTTGGTAACAGGGGGAACAGGGGTGCAAATTATCCGGCTATGGCCATGGCATAGTCAGATGTAAAAAAGAGTCTTAAAACAGGTTGTACAGTAAAGAGACACCAATCCTGTTTACTCCATAGTAGTTAGTGCTCTCCTTGCCGGTTCTGACCCGTACCCCATCTATGACATGGTACTTGTCAAAATCTGCGTGTGAGCATCCTGCTCCTATGGAGAGATCTATAGAGAGGTTACGGTTAAGGGGCAGAATATAACCTCCTGTAATGCCACCGCCCATGAGGTTGCCCTGTCTGCCTGTATCTGAGAGCTTGTAGTTGAACTCTCCCGTATGGTACATTGCTCCAATGTAGCCTCGCTTGGCGGCGCCAAAATGATAACGCAGCTCCGGCGAAACCTCCCAGAGGGCATAGCGGCGGTGTTTGTTATCCCAGCACCATGAGGTCCAGGTGCCGTTAACTTGCAGGCTCCAGTGCCTGTTCATACGCCACTCAACACCAAAATCCGGTGTGAGCGTTACCCAGCGCAGCAGGTTGGCTCGCAGGGCAAAAGGGGGGTGTATATTTGATTGTTCCCGTTCAGTCTGTTCCGCATACAGCGGAAATATCACCATAGCAAACAGCAACGTGAACACGATTCTGCTGAGTCGATTCATGATTTTCCATTTTTTAATTTTTGGGTTAGACATATTGCCCCATGCCGCCACAGATAACGGCCGGGATAGATGGTAATCCGGATACTGATAGTGGAAAAAATTGTTGTGAATTGGAACTGCAGTTCTCGCTAACGTGTTGGTTTTTAAAATAGAATTTATAACTTGACGCGCGAGAGAATGTGTGTGTGTGTGTGTGTGTGTGTGTTTACACGAATTTTGGAATTTTCCAAATATTTGGAGCATTTTGTAACGGTGAACGGTAAGAATTGGAAACATGAAGAAACGTCCCATGCTATGGTGGAGGCTTGGTTGGCATGAGATGCGTTCACCGAGAAAAGACTTAACCTTTCTACGTGTTCGTTATCACATATATAAG
>CAVIKQ010000060.1:0-10261 GCA_963643305.1 Eggerthellaceae bacterium | reverse complement strand
CGCATAACCGTTGTTATAGTTCTTGGCTGCAACTATTTTATCTACCAACTCGTTTGGAATCACCTCGCCTGTCTTATAATCCTTTGCAAAAGATGCCAGATACTCCTTCTCGGTTGCCCAGTTCTCCATAATCTGAGATGGAAGCTCAACAAAATCTCTTGCAACGTTTGTACCTGTAATGCTCGAATATTTACCCTCGGCCAAAATACCGTGAAGAGCATGCCCAAACTCGTGGAGGAATGTTGTCACCTCATCAAAAGTGAGCAAAGAAGGCTCTGTCTCTGTTGGTTTTGTAAAGTTGGTGACAATTGAGATGAAAGGTCGTAGCTCCGTCTTGCCATCTTTTGCAAAACCCTGCTCACGGAAAGATGTCATCCATGCACCGCCTCTCTTGCTCTCGCGAGGGAAAAAGTCTGCATAGAAAAGAGCCATGTGTCGTCCGTTGGCATCTTTAACATCATAGACCTTAACATCTTTATGATATACAGGCACTCCATCTATAGGGCAGAATTTAAGGCCGTAAAGTGTATCTGCCAAATGGAACACCGCCTCTATCACATTATCTAACTTAAAGTACGGTTTAAGCAGCTCATCATTTATGGCATATTTTTCATGTTTCAGTTTCTCTGAATAGTAGCTAAAATCCCACGGCATAAGTTTCCCCTTAAAACCGTTCTCGTTTGCATATTTCTGAATTGCCTCAACATCCTTTTTGGCGTAAGGAAGAGATTTGTTAAGGAGATCTGCAAGGAAGTTATTCACATTCTCTGCATTTTTGGCCATTCTGTCTCTTAGAGCCATATCTGCATAAGTAGGATACCCCATAATATTGGCAGCTTTTATTCTAAGCTCCACTATCTCTTTTACAACAGGCTGATTATCATACTCTCCCCCTATTGCTCTTGTATTGTATGCCCTCCATACCTTCTCCTTTAAAGCCCTGTTCTCTGAATACTGCATGAACGGGCCCATGCTTGGATACTGCAATGTAATGACCCATCCATTGAGGCCTCTGTTTTTTGCCTCAAGTGCAGCCCCGTCTATAACAAACTGCGGAAGACCTGCAAGATCTGTTGAATCTGTTATGTTCAAGACAAAAGCATTTGTTGCAGCAAGTACATTCTTGCCAAATTTAAGGCCGGCCAAAGAGAGTTTCTGAAGGGTCTCTTTATACTCCTCTTTCTTATCGGCAGGAAGATTGGCTCCGTTCTCTGCAAACGACTTAAAGGTCTCCTCCAACAATCTTGCATCCTCTTTATCAAGGTTCAATGACTCCCTCTGCTCATATACAGCCTTAACCCTGTTGAACAGTGAATCGTTCATAAGCACAGAGGTTGAAAACTCGGTAAGCAAAGGTGAAACCTCCTCTGCTATCTGCTGCATCTTCTCAGATGTGTTGGCCTCATTAATGTTAAAAAAGATGCCCTGTACCTTGTTAAGATTCTCCCCTGCGTAAGCAAGCTCTTTAACAGTGTTTTCAAAAGTAGGCGCCTCTGTGTTTCTCACAACGGCATTAATATCTGCCTTTGCCTCTTCCAATGCAATCTTAAAGGCAGGAAGATAATCATCCTCAGTAATTTTGTCAAAAGCAGGAGCACCGTAAGGATTACCGGATTCTGCTATAATTGGATTGTTCATCTCTTTGTTTTTACATGAATTAAATAATGCAGCTGCTATGGCTGCAACAAGAAGCAGTTTTCTGTTCATTAGTTTTTATGTTTAATTTATCTCAAATGTATCTATTTTTCTTTAATTGTATTCATACAAGGCGGTAAAATATCCGAATCACAAATTTACCTTACTTTTTACGTTGTGATATAGCCTACATTTGCCAATACCATTACTCCCTGTTGCCGTTGTAAACAAATACAGCAACCGTACTGTTGGAGTGTAAGATTCTCAGTTAAATTTATAAAAGTCAAGCGAGGGTGGCTAAAAAGAGTCATCCTCGCTTCAATTAAGTATCCCCTTTATAATAAGAAGTTGTGTAAAAAGCGGGATTTCAAGGCTTGTGAAGCAAGCATAACGCAGAAATTACCTTTTAGGCAACTTCTCTTAATCTACCTGTCTGTATTGCAATTACAGCCATTACAGCCCTCACATCCGCTGCATCCTCTCTTTTTGGAGAAGATTCTTCTAAGAGCGGCCAACAGTGCCAAACATACAAGCGCCCCTACTATAATTTCCTGCCACATAATATCTCTTTTAAATAAAAACAATATGGTAAAACTCTCCAAACCGGTACAAAGAACGTTTGAAAAGGCCTCAAATCATCTTTGATTATTAAATAAACAGTAACGCTATCTTATACACAATAAATGCCATTACCCAGGCAAATGCAGTATTGTACAGAGCAGATGCCACGGCCCACCTCCAACTGCCTGTCTCATTGGCAATGGCGCCTAAAGTGGCTATACATGGGAAATAGAGCAGCACAAACACCATAAATGCAAGAGCAGAAGCAGAATTAAAATCTCCCGATGCTCTAAGTTGTGCCCCCAAGGATCTGTCTATATCCTCATCTGCCACGCTGTCGTCTGTTCCGCTGCTGTACAACACCCCCATAGTGCTTACAACTATCTCTTTTGCAGCAGTTCCCGTAAGCAATGCCACAGTCCCTTTCCACGGAATACCAACCGGTTCCATTACCGGAGCAACAAACTTCCCTATCCTTCCCAAATATGAATTTTCCATCTCGTTTTCCTCCTCCACCGTATTGATTGGAGAAGAGGTGTCTGAATATACATCTGAACCGGCATCTGCCTCAACCTCATTGTTGGTTAGAGTATTTTGAGCAACCTGCAACTCTACATCGTCTTTCTCTGTTTTAGGAAAATAGCTAAGTGCCCATATCAGCACAGAGGCAATAAGGATAACCCCTCCTATCTTTCTAAGATACTGCTCTGTTTTTCCCCACATCTGCCGTAGGATAGAGACAACCGTAGGCATTCTATAGGGTGGGAGCTCCATTACAAAGGGGGTTTCATCCTTTTTGAACAGCGTATGCCGCAACAGCCTTGCCGTTATGATTGCAACCAAGATTCCCGTAAAGTACATACCCACAAGCACCAAAGCCCCATGAGTTGGGAAAAAGATTCCGGCCATCAGCAGATACAGAGGCAACCTGGCACTGCAAGACATAAAAGGATTTATAAAAATCGTAATTATCCTGCTGCTATGGCTCTCTATTGTCCTGCCGGCCATTACCGCCGGAACATTGCAGCCAAAGCCCATGATAAGCGGAATGAAAGACTTGCCATGCAACCCTATCTTGTGCATTATCTTATCCATGATAAACGCTGCACGCGCCATATATCCGGAATCCTCCATTAACGATATAAAGAGGTACAGAATAACTATATTGGGCAGAAAAACCAATACAGCTCCAACGCCGCCTATTATACCATCTACAAGGAGATCCTTTAAAGGCCCCTCCGGCAGCATGCCCTGCATAACCCCACTCAACCAGTCTACCCCCTGCTGAATCCAATCCTGTGGGTAGGCGCCCAAAACAAATGTACAGGTAAACATAAGCCACATAAGGAGGAAGAAGATAGGGAATCCCAACCATCTGTCGGTTACAAGCTTGTCTATAAACTTGGTCTTTAGGTTAGGTTCATGCTCTCCCGGTGTATAGGTCTCCTTTAACGCACCATCTATAAATCCATACTTCTCATTGCTTATAACAGTCTCTGCAACCTCTCCTGTCTGACGTTCAATCCTTTTAGAACCTGCCTCTGCCAATTTTTTCCATTTCTCAAAAGATGGGCAGCCCTTTAGTTTCTCCTCTATATCCGTATCCCCCTCCAACATCTTTATAGACCAGTAACGGGGAGGGAACTGCAAAGGGAGCTCTCCAGTCTTTTTCATCTCTCCCGACAATACCTTTATCTCATTCTCAATCACTTGCCTGTAAAGAATATGAACATGCCTTACGCTATCATCCTCGTTGAGGTACACCCTTAGCACCGTGCGCAACAGATTGTCTATCCCTCTTCCCAATTTTGCAACAACGGGCACCATAGGCATACCAACCATCCTGCCCAAAAGCTCAAAATCCAGCTCCGCTCCGCTTTTCTCCAACTCATCGTACATATTAAGCGCAACAACAACCTGCTGGCTCATATCAATAAGTTCTGTTGTTATGTACAGGTTGCGCTCAAGATTGGATGCCACAACAGAGTTGATAATAACATCGGGCATCTCATTGTACAAAAAAGCCCTTACATATTTCTCCTCGGGAGAATATGCAGAGAGGGAGTATGTTCCCGGCAGATCTACAACTCTGAACTTGTACCCCTCAAACATCAGATAGCCCATCTTGGCATCTACGGTAACACCGCTGTAATTCCCCACATGCTCCTTACCGCCTGTTAAGGCGTTGAAAAGAGAGGTCTTGCCACTGTTTGGGTTTCCTACAAGAGCTACTGTTATCTCCCTCTTTCTTGAATCTATAATATGCTTTGCTCTCTCCAAAGGGGAACTTAAATGAACTGCCCCATGTTCAGCAAGATGACTTAAAAGATGCGAACCTCCGGCTTCCGATTCAGAGACTGTCTCTATCATGTTGGCCTCCGAATGCCTTAGAGATACATCATACCCCATTATGTTATATTTAACCGGGTCTTTAAGCGGAGAGTTTAAAACCGATGTAACAATCTGACCTGGTACAAATCCCATCTCCAATAATCGTTTTCTGAAAGCGCCATGCCCAAAAACCCTTACGATTACCGCAGATTCACCGGTTTTTAAATCTGATAATCTCATATATGTTATTCTTTTAAAATTCTACTGTAATACCAAAATACTAAAATGTATCACAATGTATCTGCCCCACACCTCTACTCTGCTTACAGGCAGAGTATCTAAAACTGCGCAAATATAGCACATTTGAAGATACCAAGTACCCCATAAAACAGGTTGGGCAAGATTTCTACAAAAAAGATGTTACAAAATCTCCTTTTCCCCCTCCATTAATGAGCAACACTTTGCCACAGTGACCCTTTTCCGTAAGCCAAATGAGCAGAGCCAAACCTGTTTGAGCTATGCCAGGGCGAGGAAAAGCTGCATGGTAATAAACAATAAAACATCAATATTATGGCAGAAAAAATTCTTATTACACTTACCTCGCTGTTCTTGCTTTTTGGGTGTGAAAAGAGCAATCCGCTCCCAAACACAGACCCAAACGAACAGGAGGAGAAAAATCTTACAGAGTTTACTGTAACACTTAAAGATGTCTCCCCTATTGAGACAAAATCAAGATTATCGGGAGATGAAAATCTAATAAAGGATCTTAATCTGTTTCTGTATAGCAGTGACGGTGAACTGATTGCAAATATCTTTAGAGATGTTGCATCATCCGATGACCTAACCTTTAACCTTACGGCGCAAGATGGGGAGAGCTGCTCTGTATTTGCAATAGCCAATGTAGGCTATAAGATGGAGAGCTATAACAGATACCGGTTGGCAGAGGAGGTTTTTAGTGTAAGCAGTGTCTCTGAGATGTTTGGAGCTTATGGAGACTGCGTCATGTCTGGAAGAGAGGATTTTAACGTAACAAAAAATGAGATTGTTACGGTTGAAATAACCAGAGTTGTGGCAAAGATAACGGTTATATGCAACTATGATTATTTAAATCCCGATGTTAATCTAAAAATAAACAGCATACAGATTTGCAACATTCCTCGGCAGGTAAAATATTTTGGTAGAAATTGCATAAACAAGGTTTCAGAAGCCATGGATGGGGATTGTTATGTAGAGGGGCAGTTGGGTTCTGTAAGCAGTACAGGGGTAGATTTCTATGCCTTTGAGAATTATCAGGAGGCAAACCTTACAGGAGCCACCACAAACAAGCAGAAAGCAGAGATACTTACATCACATCAGTTGAATACCTGCACCTATATTAAGTTAGACTATGAATTTCTCAACTCAGAGAGGGTTGGCCCTATAAGCTATCTTTTTTACCTTGGCAAGAGTATGGAGGATGTTATTGTTGAGCGCAATAACCACTACACGGCAACCGTCTTTTTCAACGGCAATGCTTCGAGCGATGAACTGAGTGTAAGCGTAGACAACAGTAATCTAAAATATCGCCCGGTATCTATTGCAATAATGCCGGAGGAGCTGTTATTTACAAAATTGAATACCACAGCCCAATTAAGTGCCACTGTCTCTCCCGCAGAAGCATACAACAAGGAGATTGTATGGATCAGCAGCAATCCGGCTGTTGCTACCGTAGATAACAACGGGCTTGTTACATCTGTAAGTAACGGCAGCTGTACAATACAGGCGGTAAGCGTAGAGAATCCCAACGTTTACAATACGGCAGAGGTTAAAGTTGAGGAGGTTATTGTAGAGAATGACCATATTGTATTTGACAAAACCGCTCTGCTTATGTTAGATATCGATGCCCAAGAGATTGGTTTTACAACAAATGAGCACAACACAAAAACCCCTGTATTCACGGTTTCCGACAGGGAGATTGCCGAGATAGTGGAGCAGACAGAGAGCTCCATAAAGATAAAGGCTCTAAAGCCGGGTGTCTGTACAATAAAAGGGGTACTTGGAGATGCCGAGGCTGCATGCTCCGTTACTGTTGAGGAGCTTACGATAACAGCAGATAGTGAGGTTACTATCTACAAGGATTTCTATCACGAGATTAATTATGCAATCTCTCCTCAATGGGCAGCCGCCTCCCACAATCTTGCATGGAGCATAACAGACGGTCTTGCAACCCCTGTCTTTGATTTTGTTAACGGTGTTCAAGGGAACAGGATAGTTGGGTTGGTATCTACATCAGACAATGATTTGTCTGCCGGAGAACTTACTGTAAGTTTTGTTGATGCTCCCAATAAGAAGGCAACGGTAAAGGTGAATGTAAAGGAGGCCGTTAAGATGAAAGAGAAGATTACCGCAAAAGCCAATGTTGGAATCTCAGATACGTTTGAAAGTCTTGATATTGAAGCTCCTGAGCAGACAACGGTCAATCTTGAGTTTACCAACAGAGACCCCGGTGATTACATTTTGGCATACAGAAAGGGATACGGATACTCTAACGGCTGCCTGAAAATAGCAAATCCATGTGGGGCAAACGGCAAATATCTGTTAACGGCAACCGTTACCGGAGACAACGGAAAGGTAAATACAGCAACCTGTACAATAGAGATTTACGAACAGGTTTTCCTTGTTGGGATTTCTAAGAGCGTGGATGTACTTAAAAGCAACAGTTATTCAATTGGCGGGGCTCAATATATAACAATCCGTTACGAGAATGAGATTGTTGCAAAATATCTTGCTCACCCCTCTTCTATGTTCTATCCGCAGGGAGAGATAGAGAATATTCCGTTCTCATACTATTATGACGGAGAGCACTATACAGAGAGCCATACAGATAAGACCGAGATTGCAGGGCCTTTTGAGTTCTGCTCAAAAGAGCCGTACCAGCTTGCTTTTGGCAAGGGTACGGGAACCGGTTTCTATCCTCCAAAATATTTGGAATATTTTGCACTTGAGGCAGATAACAACGGATATATGATTACAGATGACCAAAGATATATCTATATAACAAGCCGCCGGTTTGGTGGGGGCTTTTGTGATGAATCTGTCTCATGGCAGGAGATATTTGGATATATCTATAATTAGGGGTCTTCTACAAAGATTAAGAGAAGTTGTCTAAAAAGGTAATTTCTGCGTTATGCTTGCTTCACAAATCCTCATTTACGTAAGTAAACTACGGTTTGTTAAGCTTCACAAGCCTTAAAATTCTACTTTTTATACAACTTCTTATAAAGGGTATACTTTATTGAAGCAGGGGGGGTGACTAAAAGAGTCACCCTCTTATTATCTCTATCTCATTATGCAACCCCACCTTGATAATCTGTGATGGTTTATGCGTTGCCTCCCTGCTCTCGCAAACCGGGTCTACCGCAAAATCTACAGCCTCCTTTATGTAAGATTCTATCTCCTTATATGTTGCCGGCGATTTACCTCCCGATAAATTGGCCGATGTTGACACTATAGGCCGGCGGAATCTGGCTATCAGCTTTTTGCAGAAAGCATCCATGGGGATTCTTATTCCGGCAGAACCGTCTCCTGCAATAACATTCTCTGCAAGTCCCACAGCCCCGGGATAGATGATTGTCATAGGCTTGTCGTTAACCTCTATAAGAGAAACGGCAATATCGGGAAACTCTTTAACATACCGGGCAATCATATCTATATCCGATGCCAAGGTAATGAGGCTTTTGGAATCGGCCCTTCTCTTTATTGCAAATATTCTGTCAACTGCCTCCCTGTTTGTAGCATCGCAGCCAAGGCCCCATACGGTATCTGTAGGGTAGAGTATTACACCCCCCTCTTTAAGACTCTTTATGGCTCTGTCTATATTTTCATTAATGATATCCTCTGTCATACTGATATTTGGTCTCTATATAATAATCTCTGCACTTATAGGATAGTGGTCTGACAACTTTATTTTGTCTGTATAGTGGGCAGAACAGCCAAACTCCTTTGGATATAGTATATAATCTATTCTTAAAAGCGGCCAAAGCCTTACAAAGGTGCCGCCAAAACCGTATCCTGCCTCCTTAAAGGAATCCTTTCTGTCCTTGACCAACCGATGATATGTATATGAGATTGGAGTGTCGTTAAAATCACCGCACACAATAGCCGGGAGTTTGCTCCTCTCTATGTTATTCTGTATGGTATTAACCTGATCCGACCTCTTTATAAATGTACCCAACATTTTGTCGTGAACCTCCCTGTATTCATTTCTCATCTCCTCTCCAACAGCGGAGTTTTTGCTCATTTTCTTAACAAAGGCGGTAAAGGAGACGTTGTACGATTCCAAATGGTTGTTAAACACCCTTATACGTCTGTCTGAATACTCTATATCTGTATAGAGGGAGAGATTGGTACTCCTCTTAAAACAGATATCTCCCATATTTACAATAGGGTACTTACTAAGGGTCATATTCCCAAAAAGCTTTCCGTTTTTTGTCTTAAAGAGCTTGTGATGCCTGTACGGATAGAGAGAAAAGATGGTGTCGGCCATATTCCTGTCATCAACAAAAACCTCCTGAAGACATAGTATATCGGGAGAATCATTATTTATATACAGGAGTATTGAATCTCTGCACTCCTTTCTCAACAAGCCTCCCGATGAGGAGCTGAACATCCCTACATTATAGCTCTTTACTGTGAGCCTTGCACCTGTATTCCCCTCATAGTTGCCGCTTATCTTAACAAAAAGATTTAAATAGAGGAACGACGGGAGTATGGCTATTATTGGAATCCATACAGACCTGCTTCTTCTTGCCAACGCCACAAGCATGAGGATTACGTTAACGGCCAAGACCGGTATGTAGAACAGCCCAAAGAAGAGAGGCAATCCGAATTTAGAGGGATTTATGTATACTGAGACATAAGACAAAGCCAAGCAGGAGGCAGCCACAACAAGGACTATCCTGAATGCAATCCCCCAAAAGAGAGGAGTGCGTTTTCTTCTCGATTTAGCAGACCTTCTCCTCATTTACAATCTGTCTAATAGTACATTCTGTTGTTCTTCTTCCAGTAAAGTATTAACACAAGCCCAAACAGCATACCTCCCAAATGTGCAAAATGGGCAATGCTTCCACCCGGATTTGACAATCCTAACAGAAGTTCCAATACTCCGAATATGATTACAAAATATTTTGCCTTTAAAGGGATAGGCGGAATGAGCAGCATTATCCTGTCGTTAGGGAACAGCATTCCGTAAGCTAACAACAGACCGTATATTGCTCCTGAAGCACCTACGGTTGGTATCATATTGAGCATATTAAGAGAGAGGGCATCTCCAATAGAGGTATAATGCACAGCCTCTAAATATGTAACACCGTTATGCAGCAGTGCCGCTCCTATTCCTGTAATAAAGTAGTACACAAGAAATTTCTTTGAGCCCCAGACCCTTTCCAACGCCACTCCAAAGAAATAGAAAGTGTACATGTTAAAGAATATATGAGTAAAACTACCATGCATAAACATGTGTGTAACAAGCTGATATGGCTGAAACAAAGGAGACCCCATATAGAAAAGGGCAAACCTTGAAATCATAAACTCCTCTTTGAAAAGAGTAAGTACAAACATTATTACGTTAATTATAATAATGTTCTTTACCACAGGTGTTACTGTAGGCATAAAAGCCCTATAATTATTCTGATACATACAACACTATATTAATCATCTACATATGAGGCTGACTAAAAAGTATTAGTCAAGCCTC
>CAVIKQ010000059.1:0-10349 GCA_963643305.1 Eggerthellaceae bacterium | reverse complement strand
GTCCTACAGGTAATACAAAAAAAATTGTAGATGCTGTTGCTTTGGGAATAGCAGGAGAGAGTGTTGACTGCGATATAACATTACCGCAACAAAGGGCGGAGTTTTCATATTTGTCCCAACCGGGAGATATTGTCATTGTGGGGATGCCTGTGTATGCAGGCAGAATTCCCAATCTGCTGCTGCCATTTGTAAAATCTATAAATGCCGGTTCAAGCATGCTGCCAAAAGGTATTAAGGCTGTACCTGTTGTCACTTTCGGAGGTCGTAATTATGATGATGCGCTCATTGAACTTGCAGACATTTTAGATAATAACGGCTTTAGCATCTCTGCTGCCGGGGCATTTGTGGCAGAGCACTCATTTAGCAATAAGATTTGTCACTCTTTTCCAAACAGCAATTCATTGGCTTTTGCCGCTAAATTGGGAGCAATAGCAGCCGACAGGGAAACAGTTGCGAATAACACAGGGTATGAAGCGTTTGAGAGAGATGAGATTTTTGTTGGGAAGCGGAATATAAAGGGTAGAACTGAGGGTGAAAGGGTGTATTACAAACCAAAATATGCAGATGGCACTGCCATTAATATGCTCAAGGTAAAGCCCAAAACCAATATGAATTGCAACAGATGCGGATTGTGTGCGGAGAGATGTCCTATGGGGAGTATCTCTGCGGAAAATCCGACCGAAATAACAGGCCCTTGTATCAAATGCAACCGCTGCGTTAGAGAGTGCAAAATGGGGGCAAAATATTTTGATGATGCCGGCTATCTGTTTCATGTAAGTGATTTAGAGAGAAGATTTGGAGGATGAAGAAAGCTATATACATATTTCTGCTTGCAACAGTGTGCATCTTTACCCTGTTTATTGGGAACAGGGTAAAGCCTGCCGATATTATGGAGTGCAGGAACCTTGCAACTGCAAGAGAGATGGTTGTATATGGCAACTACCTTAATCCAACATTAAACGGGGAGGCAAGATTAGAAAAACCGCCGCTTCCTACATGGGGAGCCGCAGTTGTTGAGATGATATTTCCGGGTAATATAGTCTGGCAACGCAACCTGACAGGACTTATGGGGATGTTGTGGGTTATCTTCACATTTCTTGCAGCAATTGAATTGGGGGCAAAGCAACGTCAGGCGTTCTGGATAGGGCTGATTATGGCCACCTGCTACAGTGTTATGTTCATGTCGCGCAATGCCACATGGGATATTTGGTGTCATACAATGATGTCCGTTGCAATATTCTGTTATGTAAAAGGGATACACAGCCAATCCTCATCTACAGGCAGTTTTATTATGGCCGGATGCTTTATGGGGCTCTCCTTTTTATCTAAAGGGCCTGTCTCTTTCTATACCCTTCTACTTCCGTTTCTTATATCGTATCATATAGCCTACAAGCCCTCTATGAGGGGTAAATGGGTATCTGTCTGCATGATGATTCTCTCTGCGTTGATTATTGGGGGATGGTGGTATCTGTATCTGAATATATCTGACCCCAATGCCATCACATCTGTAATTCAGAAGGAGACCTCTGCATGGTCTAATCACAGCGTAAGACCGTGGTATTATTACTATCTCTTCTTTACCGAGAGCGGCCTATGGTGTCTCTATTGGCTTGCGGCATTAATCTATACAGCCGTGTTTAGCTGGTATAAAAAAGAAAAGCTATTGGTAATGAGCACCTTGTGGAGTGTTGTTGCTCTTATTTTACTAAGCATACCTCCCGAAAAGAAGACAAGATATCTGCTGCCCATGATGATGCCGTGTGCATTATCTGTTGGCTGCTGGTTCTACCTGCTTTACACACTGCTTAAATCAGACTTTGCAAGGGTAAAGGGATTAACGGCATTTAAAGTCATATCGGCTGCAATATCTGTAATTATAACAACTATTGGCATAGCACTCCTTTTTAAGCCTATGGGTATATCGCTTAATCCGGGGATTATTGTACTCTCTGTAATCTCTATACTCATTGGAGCATCGGGAATCTATATAATATTTTTTAAGCCTAATGAAAGAAACCTAAGTTTCAGCCCCATAAAAATAAGGATGCTTATCTTTATTTTTATTGTTGAGTTGTATTGCATATCACTTTTGGGTATAGGGTCTATAGGCAGGATAATGACCAATGATGAGATGAGCAATATATCTGAATTCAGAGAGATAGGGCAACTTAAAGAGTATAATATATATTCTCCTGTAACAGAGGAGCTAAGGCCGGAGATAATGTATGCTGCCGGTAAAAGGATTCTTCCAATTGATTTTAATAGTGCAGATACCATAAACATAGAAAAGCCGTATATACTTATACTCAGCAAGCCTATAGAGGAGTATCCTCAACTCACTATCTGTAAAGTAACCAAACTTAAACAGTTCGATGCCAACTGGAAAAAGCGGGATTCAAACAGCTACAATCACAATCTTGTAAAGGATATATATTTGGTGGCACCGCTTCCTTAGGCAACCCTTTTCCGTAAGCCAAATGAGCAGAGCCAAACCTGTTTGAGCTATGCCATGGCGAGGAAAAGCTGCACGAATGTGCACAATTATTTTTACATTTGCACTCTTGTTAATACAGACTTAAATCAATATAGATAATGAGAACCAAATTATTTCTATCAGCAGTGCTTGTTGCATTGTCAACTGCTTTAGTTGCAGCAAATAGCGGAACATCATCGGCTCTTAAACAGATAGCAGAAATGCTTGTCCCTGTGAAGTGTTCTGTTCCCGATATATCATCTACGGCAGTAAACGCTGCAAATGTTGCAAAAACAGTTATCTCTACCTCCAACTATTTAAGTGAGTTGAAATCCAATGCAGAATCGGCGGCCAAAGGAAACACATTAAGTTTCAGCCAAAAACTTGAAATGCTGCAACTTGCACAGCAGCTCCTAAAAAGCTCAAAATCGCAAATGAGTTCTGTGAACAGCCTTATGAGCAAGGCAAAAAGTTTTTCATCGGTTATCAACTCTATAAAAGATACCAAAGAGAAGGCAGAGGCATTGAGTTCTGCCAATTACTGCACAAAACTGCTTGGGCTTTGCAACAGCGAAACAAAATCCCAGATCTCAACAGCTACACAGATTATAAAAATACTAAAGGCTGCAAAGTAACGTCTATAAAAGAGTTTATGTACCATGAAGAACGTTAAAGGACTGTCGTTAGCCATTGTATCCTCTGCCACATTTGGCTTCATACCGTTATTTTCAGTACCGTTGCTTACCGGAGGCGTTGATTTGGCCAGTATGTGCTTCTACAGATTCCTAATTGCTACCATTACCATGGCATTAGTAATAATCGTACAGAGAGGGGTACTCTGCAAAGAGTGGAAAGCAAAATTAAAAGCCAATTTTGGGACAACAAAAAAGGAGTTCTTTTCTCTTTTTCTGTTGTCATTCTTCTATGCAGGCACAAGCATATTTCTTGCGGCCTCCTACAAATATATGCCAACCGGTATTGCCACAACAATACATTTCCTGTATCCGGTATTGGTTACAACCCTAATGATTCTGTTTTTCCATGAAAAACTGTCTGTTATGAAGACTATTGCAATAGTCATGGCCATAGCAGGGGTCTTTTTTCTGTGCGGTGGATTGGATATTATCACAAAAAAGGTTAGCGGCAATGCAATAAATCCAATAGGAATAGGGATTGTTCTTATAACTGTATGTACATACGCCACATACATAGTTGGCGTTAACAATTCAAAAGCCCTTATGGAGATGGACGGGATGAAGATGACATTCTATGTACTGTTCTTTTCCTGTTTCATATTCCTCTGCAATGTTATGGTAAGAGGCGGACATTTAGCCCCTTTAACTACAGGAAAACAGTGGATAGATATAATTGGGCTTGCAATTGTGGCAACCCTTTTGTCTGACTTTGCATTAATATACGCCATTCAGATAATAGGTTCTACAATAACAGCAATATTAGGCTGCATGGAACCGCTCACAGCCGTGATATTAGGCATATTGTTTCTTGGAGAATCTATTCACACAAGCCATGTAATAGGTATTGCCATGGTCTTTGTTGCCGTTTATCTCATTATCATATCTAAACAGCAACATAAAACCAACTCTGTTCAGCAAACAAAATAGGTATAATTTAAAAAGTTTGGAGTTATGAGCGTGAACAAAATATTTAAACTTGCATCAACAGCAACGCTATTTTTGTTAATAAGTGTACAATTATCTGCACAACAACAAGTTACGCCCCATAATAAAAGCAGTGAAATCAGGTTTAGAGAGAGGCCGAGCCTATCCGCAGACTCCAGGACAGCTGTCAAGCTTAATGCAGCTGTAGCGGTTGGCATAGTCAATCCGGCAGTAGAGTTAAAAGCCATGCGGAATGCAACAGTACAGCTTGAAGCCCTTGGCATCTTTGCCAATACAAACTTCCTTGGAACCGGAAAGCCGCTTGAACTTGGAGCCGGATTTGGCGAGTTCAGATATTATATAAAGAGAGCCTTTGACGGATTCTATTTTGGCCCTACCATTGGTTTTGGGGTGTACAAATTAAACAAGAGCCTTGTTCTAAGGTACACAGACCAGTATTTAGACGGGAGCTATCAACAAGGTACAACCATCCTATGCGGCCTTACCGTAGGTTATGCTCTTAATCTAAGCAGACACTGGTCAATAGAGGCATCTTGGAGCGGTGGGTTCCAAGGCTCCATGTATGAGGGATACAAACCTAACCCAAACTATGACGAGGCTACAGGTGGAGACAAATATGTAATGTACGTAACCAACAACGGCAGTGCCGAATGGCCACCGTTGTTTAAATGCGGACTCTTTATATCCTACCGTTGGTAGAGGTAAGAATCTCCCTAAATTTTACAAAGCAATTCAGATGAGGGTAACATCCCCATGTTGCAACATATATTTCTCTCCCGATTCGGGACAGGTTGCAAATGCCGGTTGTGATTCACCGTCACCGTCAAAGTGCAGTTTGTGACCGTAGCGGCTCATCCACCCTGTTTGCCTTGCCGGATTCCCAATCAGCAGAGCAAACGGCTTTACATCCTTTGTTACCACTGCCCCGGCACCAATGAGAGCGTAATCTCCAATGTTGTGTCCGCACACAATTGTGGCATTTGCCCCTATTGTAGCCCCAACACCCACTATGGTCTCTCTGTACTCGCTCTTTCTGTTAACCGCACTTCTTGGATTAACCACATTTGTAAAGACACAGGATGGCCCAAGAAAAACATCATCCCTGCATACAACTCCGGTATACACACTCACATTATTCTGTACCTTAACGTTATTGCCCAAGACAACCCCCGGTGATATAACTACATTCTGCCCTATATTACAATTACAACCAATAGTACAGTCAGACATAATATGGCTGAAATGCCATATTTTTGTCCCCTCTCCTATTATGGCATTGTCATCAACAACAGCCGTAGGATGAACCATGATATTTTTTTCTGTATTCTGCATAGGTCAATCTCTTTAGTTATTATCACATTCGCAATACATTTTTCTATAATAATTCTCGTACTCCCCGGAGGTAACATTATCCATCCACTCCTCATTTTCCAAGTACCATCTTACTGTCTTCTCTATCCCCTCTTCGAACTGCAGAGAGGGTTCCCAACCAAGCTCCTCTTTAAGTTTGGTTGAATCTATGGCATAGCGTAAATCGTGGCCTGCCCTATCTTTAACAAAAGTTATAAGATTGAGACTGCTTCCCTCCTCTCTTCCAAGAATACGGTCTACAACCTTTATCATAACCTTTATAAGGTCTATATTTCTCCATTCGTTAAATCCGCCTATATTGTATGTCTCGTTTATTCTGCCTTTATGGAATATAAGATCTATGGCAGCAGCATGATCCTCAACATAAAGCCAATCCCTTACATTCTCCCCTTTTCCGTACACAGGTAGCGGTTTATTATGTCTTATATTATTTATAAACAACGGAATCAGTTTCTCAGGAAACTGATATGGGCCATAGTTGTTACTGCAATTGGTAACAATTACAGGCATTCCGTAAGTATCATGATATGCCCTTACAAAATGGTCTGAACTTGCCTTTGAAGCACTGTACGGGCTGTGTGGATTATATTTTGTCTCCTCTGTAAAGAAACCGCCTCCCATCTCCAGCGCACCATATACCTCATCTGTTGAGATATGATAGAATCTCTTACCCTCATAATTGCCATTCCAATACCTTTTGGCAGCCTCTAACAAGGTAAGTGTCCCCAATACGTTTGTTTTTGCAAAGGTAAATGGATCCTTTATGCTCCTGTCAACATGGCTCTCGGCCGCAAGATGTATTACACCGTCTATCTCATATTTTTTAAATATGTCACTTACCCTCTCAAAATCACATATATCTGCCTTTTCAAAGAGATAGTTGGGGCTATTCTCTATATCTTTGAGATTTGCCAGGTTCCCGGCATAGGTAAGCTTATCTAAATTTACAATCCTGTACCCTTTGTATGTGGTTACAAACCGTCTCACAACATGTGAGCCTATAAAACCTGCACCTCCGGTTATAAGTATATTTTTCATAATGTTAATATTTCAGTCAAACACAATATAATAATCTTTAAAAGTTCTCTTGTAATACTACTGTTTATTGCCCATAAGCAAAGCTACCGTTTTATAAACGGAATCTCTCCAGTATGGAATCCTGCCCCCTAAGAGTGAGCAATATTTATTTTTATCTAAAACACTGTATGCCGGGCGCGTCACCTTACTTGGGAACTCAGATGAACGGCAAGGTATCACATCACATTTCAGCCTGGCGGCATTCTTTATCTCCGTTGCAAAATCGAACCATGTACATACCCCTTCGTTACTGTAATGGAATATCTCCCCTATCCTGCCGCTATCATCTGCCAATTTCAGATACAGCTTGTCTGTAACCATTGCAACTATAGCCTCTGCAAGGTCATCTGCGTTTGTGGGTGTCCCCACCTGGTCAAATACAACCTTAACCTCATTACGTGTGCTCATAAGCTTGAGCATTGTTTTAAGAAAATTGTTGCCATATACAGAATAGAGCCATGAGGTACGTATTATTATGTAGTTACAGCCGCTTGCAGCAACTGCAAGTTCCCCCTGATATTTGGATTCTCCGTAAACGCCAAGCGGATCAACGGCAGATGTCTCACTATATGGTGTATTACCCTCTCCTCCAAAGATATAATCTGTTGATATATGTACAAGCAAAGCTCCGGCTTTAGCGCATGCCTTTGCTATATTGCCCGCCCCATTACGGTTAACGGCAAAGGCAATATCAGGCTCATCCTCTGCCATATCTACCTTGGTGTAGGCTGCACAGTTAATTACAATATCGGGACTTACAGAAGCAATCAGATTATGTACATCTGACTCATTTGCAATATCCAAAGAGGCTCTATCTACAAAGAGATATTCATCTGCAGATTTTGCAGTAAAACCATCTATTGCACTTGCAAGCTGTCCATTTGCACCGGTTACTATTACCTTCATCTTAGAATATTATCTGTAGTAGTTTGTATCATAACTGAATGGCGTACCTGTCTCTGCAAGGGTGGGGTGACACTTATCCTTGTCTGACAATATAATATCGTGTACATCCAACCCCCAATCTATGCTAAGCGCAGAGTCATTCCATGCTATTGCCCCCTCACTCTCCGGCGCATAGAAAGAATCACATTTATACTGGATAACAGCCTCTTGTGAATGAACGGAAAAACCATGTGCAAAGCCCTTTGGAATAAACAGCTGCTCTTTGTTATCTCCCGAAAGATATATGGCAACATATTTTCCGTAAGTAGGAGAGCCTTTTCTTATATCTACCGCCACATCCAATATTTTCCCCTTTATAACACGAATCAGTTTGCTTTGGGCAAACGGTGGCTTCTGAAAATGCAGCCCTCTCAACACCCCGTAGCAAGACCGGCTCTCGTTATCCTGTACAAATCTTGTATTACATACCTTCTCTACAAATTCGCGCTCCGAAAAACTCTCAAAAAAATATCCTCTCGAATCGGCAAAAACCTTTGGCACTATCTTAACTACATCGGGAATTGAGGTCTCTATTACATCCATTTTATACGTATATTTTTTAATGACTAAACTCTCCAACATAAGGAGTTTCATCTGTTTCGGACTCCTTTATAAGGTATTGCCCATATTCATTCTTTAGCATTGGTTGGGCAAGTTGGACAAGTTTTTCTTTTGTTATCCAGCCGTTTCTATAGGCTATTGCCTCAAGACAGGCTATCTTAAGCCCTTGCCTTTTCTCTATAACCTCTACAAATGTAGATGCCTCGCTTAATGAATCATGTGTTCCGGTATCCAACCAGGCAAATCCTCTGCCAAGTAGCTTGACCTGCAACTCACCTCTGTTAAGATATTCGGCATTAACAGATGTTATCTCCAACTCCCCCCTTGCAGAGGGCTTTATCTTTTTTGCAATGTCAACCACACTATTAGGATAGAAATACAGCCCTACCACCGCATAATTGCTCTTTGGCTTTGCCGGTTTCTCCTCTATGCTCAATACTTTACCGCTTTTATCAAACTCTGCAACCCCGTATCGCTGCGGGTCGTTTACCCAATATCCAAATACTGTTGCTTTGTTCGGCAAATCCTTTACCGCAGATTTAAGCAGACTCATAAATCCGTTACCGTAAAATATATTGTCTCCCAAAATAAGGCAGACAGAATCATCCCCTATAAACCTCTCCCCAATTATGAATGCCTGCGCCAATCCATCGGGAGATGGCTGTTCTGCATAAGAAAAGCAGACACCAAAATCTGAACCGTCTCCCAACAACCTCTTGAAATTAGGCAAATCCTGCGGTGTTGAGATAATCAGAATCTCCCTTATACCTGCCAGCATAAGTGCCGATATAGGATAATATATCATCGGCTTGTCAAAAATAGGGAGCATCTGCTTGCTTACCCCTTTAGTTATGGGATACAAACGAGTTCCCGAGCCTCCGGCTAACACTATACCTTTCATATCTCTGTAAATCTGTTAATTATTAGATTATTACGCAAACAATGTCTCTTAAAAAGAGCCTAAACATAATCTGTTAAGCAGCAGATTATAATTCTACAGGCTCCAGTATCTCATACCATTAACCTTTCCTCTGTATATCCCCTTTACATCTACAAATACAGGATTAGGATTGGTTATCTTAATAAATCTCTCCACAGGAATATTGAGGTACTGATTATGGCTAACGGCAACAACAACGGCATCATATTTTTCATCTGGAACAAAAGTACCGTTTCCGCAAAGGGTATCTACAGCTGTCCCCTCATTTGGAATCATCTCTATACCATACTCGGCCTTTACATGAGCCGCATCTGCATCGGGATCTGCAACATCAACCTTAACACCGTAGTCCTGCAACTCCTTAACAATATCCACAACCTTTGAATTCCTTATATCACTCACATTCTCCTTAAATGTGATTCCAAGTACCAAGACTCTGCTGTTCAGGATAGAACGCCCGGTTTTTATCAGCTCCTTTACCAACTTCTTTGCAATATAGCCCCCCATGGAATCATTTACAAAACGTCCGGCATTTATAATCTGCGGATGATATTTCAGCTTACGGGCCTTATGCACCATATAATAAGGATCTACTCCTATGCAATGCCCTCCAACCAAACCGGGAAAGAATTTAAGGAAATTCCATTTTGTCCCGGCCGCCTCCAAGACCTCAAAGGTATTTATCCCCATACGCCCAAAAATTATAGAGAGCTCATTCATAAGGGCAATATTTACATCCCTCTGAATATTCTCTATAATCTTTGCAGACTCTGCCACTTTTATACAGGATGCCCTGTAAACACCCGGCTTAATGACCAATGAATATGTATTGGCTATCTTTTCGAGAGCCTCCTCATCACATCCGGAAACTATCTTCATTGTATTGGTAAGGGTATGGTTCCTGTCTCCGGGATTTATCCTCTCAGGTGAGTAGCCAACCTTGAAATCTGTTTTGTATTTTAATCCCGATAACTCCTCCAACAGCGGAATGCACTCCTCCTCGGTACATCCGGGATAAACCGTTGACTCGTAGACTACATAATCGCCCCTTTTAAGCACCTTTCCAACAGATTGGGTTGCTCCTATCACCGGTTTAAGATCCGGCTGGTTGGCACTGTCTATTGGGGTTGGTACGGCAATGATATAGAAATCAGCCTTTGCAAGCTCCTTTAGGTCAGATGTAAAGGTTATATTGCATCCTTCAAATCTATTTGGAGGGAGCTCGTCGCTCGGATCAATCTGTCTGCGCATGAGATTCAATCTCTCCTCATTAATATCAAAACCTATAACCTGCTTCTTTCTTGCAAATTCCAGAGCAATAGGCAAGCCTACATATCCCAAA
>CAVIKQ010000058.1:0-10463 GCA_963643305.1 Eggerthellaceae bacterium | reverse complement strand
AAACAGGAATGTAGGTAAATTTAATCTTTTATAAGTGTGCATCTTGATATACATAAGTACAACATCTTGATATAGAACAAAATACTCAAAAACTATTTTTCTTGGGAAGAGAAGTCTCGGGAGCAGTGTATTTGTGTAAAAAAAATACATCTCTCTCTAAGAGATGTATTAAAGTTTCTCACGCAATGTAACTGCTTGATTACCAAATAAAACTAATTTTTCATAAATTATATTTGCTCAACAATTTGATTAGCAAGTCACTCAAAAACGAAAGCGACTGAACAAAAAACAGCCATTCTATAGCGGAATTCTCAATAAATTGCTTAAATTTGCATCCGTGATACATCTCTTAGAGAGAGATGTATTAAAGGAGTAAACAGGAGAGAGCTTTAGAGACCTCTTGTGGGGAGGAGATTACAGAATCTCTTATGGCAAACATTAAAGGAGAGATTAACACAATTATTTGTAACTGCCTGATGTCTAATATCAATTACCATCTTGCAGGATTAGAAGCATTGTCTTGAGCCCAAACAATGGCTGTTTCAGAAGGAGAAAAGCAGATACGCTGGTTTGTAATGCGAGACCTTAAACGGTCCAATGCCAAATTACCGGCATACAAGCGGTTATCAGAGAAGCATTTTGAGGTTTTTACCCCAAAGAAAGAGCAGTTGAGCATCCGGAGCGGCAAACGTATAAGGGAAGAGGTACCCTTTATTCAGGATCTGTTTTTTGTGCATGACTGTATGGAAGCTATTGATCCATACGTAAAGAAATACCCTACCATTCAGTACCGTTTTCAGAAAGGTGGCGGTTACAAAAATCCGATGACCGTAAACGATGCAGATATGGAGCGTTTCATTCATGCCGTAAGTGTGTCTAAAAATCCGAAATATTATCGTTCGGGAGAATTGACCCCTGCCATGTGCGGACGAGAGATACGTATTGTTGGTGGGCCGTTAGACGGTTATGAAGGGAAATTAATTACTGTACGCGGGTCAAAGATAAGACGTCTGTTGGTGGAACTGCCGGATTTCTTTTCTGTAGGAGTGGAGGTAAATCCGGAATATATCGAACCATTATAGGCTGTATTGGTCAATATCCCCATTTATAAAGATTAGCTCTACATATAAAACAATCATTAACATTATATCAATCATGAAAAAATTATTACTCGCAGCATTGCTTATAGCAGCATCATACAGCGGTATTATGGCACAGGAAACGCTTGTCAGCAGTACCGACTCAACGGATGTAGAGGTTAAGACATACCCGGTTGGAGAGCCTTATTCGGTAGTAACCAACACCTTATGGAGCAATTGGTTCGTAATGGCAGATGCCGGTATCAATGCCTTTTTCGGTACATATTCTGGCTGGGGAGGCTCAAGAACCTTTGGCAATCTCGGCAACCGACTGACCCCGCAATTTAATGTTGGTATAGGCAAATGGATAACACCCGGCTTTGGGCTCAACGTGTCATTCATGGGCTTCCGTTCGAGGGGATTCAGCATAGATAAAGGTAATCCTTTTGTTATTGGGGAGGAGAAGCATGCGTCAGACGGCACATCGTACTGGAGAACCCTTAATAAGTGGTGGGATCTTAATGCCAATGCCATGATAAATCTCACTCGTCTGATCTGTGGTTATGAAGGAGACCATTCGGACCGTCTCATGACCCAGTTCATCCTATCCGGCGGTATTGGGTTCGTACACCATTATGGTATGGGAAATAATGAGTTGAACAACCATTGGGGAGGCCATATAGAGATGCGCTACAGCCGTTTTTTAAGCAAGCATAAGAATATGGCTATAGATGTAAAGCTGCGCGGTCTCCTCAATGAAGACAGTTTTGACAACGTGCTCGAAGGGCGGGTTGATGCCAACTTTAGCCTTAATGTGGGCTTGTCCTACTATTTTAAGAACCGTGGCTGGTACAAGACACACAACGTAACAAACATCTACACAGGCAATACAGAGATTCGCAGACTGAACGCAGAGGTCAACCGGTTAAACATAGAGATTGAGCAGCTTAGGAACGACCCGGTAGTAAAGACCGAAACCAACGTAGTAACCTTCCCGTACATGGTAAACTTTGTCATAGACCGTACAGAGGTTGTAAACCGCGAATTGGTTAATCTTAAATCGGTAGCAGAGATGATAAAGGCTACACCAAATACCAAATACCTTGTATGCGGATATGCCGATAAATACACCGGTTCTGCCAAGAGGAATGTCTGGTTGTCTGAGCATCGTGCCCAGAACGTGTACAAGATACTCACAGAGGTGTTTGGTGTACCGGCCGAGCAGTTGGTAGTAGAGTACAAGGGTGGAGTAGAGAATATGTATTACGAAGATAAACAGCTGAGCCGCTCCGTAATCATCTCAAAAATAGATTAAGATATGAGAATCTGCAAGATTATGGGGGTAGCAGCATCCCTCCTCTTCTTAGGTTCATGTACCACCCCCAAAATAGCCTATCTCCAGGAGATACAGCCGGGCAAGGCAGAAGAGGTTCTGAACCCTACAAAAATCCGGGTACGCCCGGAGGACAAGATTTCTATATTAGTCAACAGCAAAGACCCTCTGTTGATGGATCTCTTTAATCTTCCGATTATTAACAGACAAGTAGGCTCTACATCCGGCTCATCCTATAATTATGGAATATCGGGATATACCGTAAATAAATATGGGGAGATAGATTTCCCTGTGTTGGAGCATATTCATGTATCGGGCATGACCAGGGAGGAGATAGCATCATATATAAAGGGGGAGCTGATATCGAGAAACCTTGTGAAGGACCCTGTAGTAACCGTGGAGTTCATGAACCTTACCGTTTCCGTGTTGGGCGAGGTTGCCAGACCGGGACGGTTTAATATAGACAAGGACCGGTTTACTCTGTTGGATGCCCTAAGCATGGCCGGAGACCTTACTGTCTACGGTAAACGGGAGAATGTGCTGGTACAGCGGGAGGAGAACGGCAAAAGGACGCTGTACAGGGTGAACCTGTGTTCGGGACACGACCTCTATACCTCTCCTGTGTATTATTTGCAGCAGAACGATATCGTTTATGTAGAACCCAACTCAATGAAAGCTCGGCAGGCAACTGTTAACGGGAATAATGTCCGTTCAGCCTCCTTCTGGATGTCGTTGGCCTCACTGCTCACCACCATTACCGTGTGGATTGTAAAGTGATTTTAAACGTAGTCTACAATAAATACAAAATCTGATATGGTTGTAAATCAAAAAAGCACAAGGCCGGGACAGCCGGATGATTTTCTGAAGATACAAGATCTGCTGTACCTGTGCCTTGCAAGATGGAAATGGTTTCTCCTCTCATTGGTTGTAATGATTGGCATTGCTACCATCTATCTGTTATACACCCCTGCCGTGTACACACGTACCGCATCCGTGTTGATTAAGGAGGATTCCAAAGGCAAATCCGTTTCATCCGGTCTGGAATCCTTTGCGGAGCTTGGGTTGTTTCAGTCAAGCACAAACGTGAATAACGAACTGATTACCTTCCGCTCCCCTACCTTAATGACAGAGGTAGTCAGACGGCTGCACTTGGATATGAACTACTATGTTCCGGGGAGATACCATCATCAGGTAGCCTATGGAGCTACATTGCCTGTGGATGTAACAATAAGCACCGTTCCCGAAAACGAATCGGCAGGTTTTACATTGGAAGTGCAGCAGGACAGCACCCTGCTCCTGTACGATTTTACACGTAACGGAATAGAATTGGAAGAGGCATACATTAAAGGCCGGCTGCTCAATCCCATAACCACTCCATTGGGGAAAATAGTTATCCTTGCAACTCCCAATTACATTAAAGGCAAATCATACACACTCTATGTGAGCAAATCCGGTTTGAATACAGCTGTAGACTACTGCTCATCCAAACTCTCTGTCTCTTTAAATGACGAGAAAGCATCTGTCATTGACCTTAAGTACAGTGATAACTCTATCCAACGGGCAGAGGATTTACTGGGCATGCTTATCTCCGTGTATAACGAGCACTGGGTGCAGGACAAGAACCAGATAGCGGTGAGCACATCAATGTTCATAAACGAACGTTTAGGGGTAATAGAACGGGAATTGGGGAACGTTGACGAGGATATCTCCTCTTACAAGTCTGAACACCTGCTGCCGGATGTACAGGCAGCATCGAGCATATACATGGCACAAAGCAGCGCAACCAACGCCCAGATTCTGGCCTTAAGCAACCAGCTCTACATGACCCGTTATATACGGGACTATTTGGCCAACGATGTAAACCGTACCCAACTGCTCCCGGCCAACTCCGGCATAGAGAGCACAAATATAGAATCACAGATAGCCGAATACAACAAACAGCTGTTGCAGCGTAACAGCTTAGTAGCCAACAGTAGCACGGAAAATCCGCTGGTTGTGGACATGGATCAGGCTTTGGCCTCAATGCAGACTGCCATAATAAGGTCTATAGACAATCAGATTGTAACATTAAAGGAGAAGATGAAAAGTCTGCAGCAGACAGAGCAGCAGACAACATCCCGTATAGCGGCCAACCCTACCCAAGCCAAGTATCTGCTCTCTGTTGAACGCCAGCAGAAGGTAAAGGAGGCTCTGTACCTGTTCCTGTTGCAGAAGCGAGAAGAGAACGAACTGTCGCAGGCATTTACAGCCTACAATACCAGAATTATCGCTCCGCCACATGGCAGCATGTTGCCAACCGCCCCTGTTAAGAGAAACATCCTCTTGGTTGCTTTTGCTTTGGGGATGTTCGTTCCGATAGGCATCATCTTTATGCGCGAGAACATGAATACCCGTATAAGGGGCAGGAAAGATATAGAGAGCATAACCATACCGTTCATAGGAGAGATTCCTCTCTTCAGACGAAAGAAAAAGGGGATTTTCAGAAAGAAAGAGAGGGGTGTCATGTCTATTGTTGTTAAGGAGGGTAGCAGAGATTTGATCAACGAGGCATTCCGTGTGTTGCGCACCAATTTAGAGTTCATGACAACAGACAGCGACAAGAAGTTGAATGTCATTGTCATCACCTCGTTTAACCCGGGCTGCGGCAAATCGTTCCTGACCATGAACATTGCCATGAGCCTTGCCATCAAGGGAAAAAAGGTATTGGTGATAGACGGCGATTTGCGTCACGGTTCAAGCTCTGAATACATTAATTCTCCCAAACCGGGCTTGAGCGACTATTTAGGAGGCCGCAGTGACAGCCTCAACGAAATCATAGTACCGGATTCAAAACAAGAACACCTATATATACTGCCAATAGGTACTGTTCCTCCCAACCCTACCGAGCTGTTATTCAACAAACGGTTGAGCCATGTAATAGAGACCGTAAGGGAACAGTATGACTATGTGCTGATAGACTGTCCTCCGGTAGAGTTGGTAGCCGACACGCAGATTATTGAGAAACTGGCAGACCGTACCATCTTTGTGGTACGCGCAGGATTGCTTGAACGGAGTATGCTTCCGGAGTTGGAGAAGATTTACCGGGAGAAGAAATACAAGAACATGGCACTCATCCTCAACGGAACCGAAGGGAGCGGCGGCCGCTACGGATACCGCTACGGCTATCGGTATGGATATCACTACGGTTACAGCTATGGCTACCACTACGGCTCCGACAGAAAGCATAGGGGGGGGGTAAATGGATGGCTGTCAAGTAATTAACAGATAATACCCTAATAAAATCGTATCATTGTGTGGCCGTTTTACAGACGCATATCGCTGAAAGGGAGCGGTATCCTTAATGGTTTTACAGACTGGCACTCTCATATCCTGCCCGGGGTAGACGATGGAGTGCAGACAATGGAAGAAGCATTGGATATATTGCGTCTGTATGAAGGATTGGGCATAAAATCCGTATGGCTTACTCCGCATATCATGGAGGATATGCCCAATACTACGGCGCATCTCAGGGTGCGTTTTGCCGAATTACAGGCTGCCTACACAGGAGGCGTGGAGTTACATCTTGCAGCCGAGTACATGCTCGACAACCTCTTTGAGGAACGGTGTAACAATAACGACCTGCTGCCCTTGGGCAAGAACGGTGCATACTTGTTAGTGGAAACCTCCTATCTCAGTCCTCCGATGGGGTTGAACAAGATTCTGCACCGTATCAAGGCCAAAGGCTACTATCCGGTTCTCGCCCATCCCGAACGCTACATCTACATGGGCGAATCGGATTACCGGCAACTGAAAGAGATGAATGTAGAGTTCCAAATTAACCTTCCGTCTCTTATTGGTTCTTACGGAAAAGACTCCCTAAGGAAAACCTGTATATTATTGGAAAAAGGCTGGTATAACTGCCCCGGTATAGATCTTCATTCTAAGACCTGTTTAGAGACATTCTTACATAGCAGGTTAACACTCAAAGATATAAACAGACTAAAAATTAATTTAAACATAAGATGAAAGAAGAACTTTTAAGAAAAATTGCAGACAAGGAGATTGTTGCAGGAGTTGTTGGACTCGGTTATGTAGGCTTGCCGTTGGCTGTAGAGAAAGCCAAAGCAGGATTTAGAACCATAGGTTTTGACGTACAAGAAGAGAAAGTGAGCCTCGTGAACCAAGGGCATAATTACATTGGGGATGTTGTTGATTCAGATCTGGCGCAACTTGTAAAGAGTGGACAACTTACCGCCACAACCGATTTCAGCACTATAAGAAATGTAGATTTTGTAGCCATTTGCGTACCTACCCCTCTTGATGCACATCAGCAACCGGATATAAGCTATGTAGAATCGTCTGCAAAATCTATAGCCAAATATCTTCATGCCGGCATGATAGTAGTGTTAGAATCAACCACCTATCCCGGCACAACCGAGGAGTTGATTAAGCCTATCCTTGAAACATCCGGTTTAAAGTGTGGAGAGGATTTCTATCTTGGATTTTCGCCTGAACGTGTTGACCCCGGCAATGCCATATACAAAACGAAGAATACCCCTAAGGTGGTAGGAGGACTTGGAAAAGATGCCGGTGAGGTAATCTCTGCCATGTACGAATCTGTTCTGCAAAACAAGGTTTTCAGAGCCTCCTCCCCTGCTGTGGCAGAAATGACCAAAATTCTTGAGAACACCTACCGTAATATTAATATAGGTTTAATAAACGAGCTTGCCATACTTTGCAACCGTATGAAGATTAACCTCTGGGAGGTTATTGAGGCCGCAAAGACCAAGCCGTTTGGCTTTACCGCTTTCTATCCCGGTCCCGGCCTTGGTGGGCACTGCATTCCGCTTGACCCATACTATCTCAGTTGGAAAGCAAGGGAATACGGATTTCACACCTCTATGATAGAAGCCTCAATGATGGTAAATGACCGTATGCCGGAATATTGTGTATCTCGTGCAGGAGATATACTTAACCGTCGTTTTAAAAAATCTCTTAACGGATCTAAGATTCTTGTACTTGGTGTTGCCTACAAACAGGACATAGACGATTATCGAGAATCTCCGGCCATCCGTGTTATTGACACGCTGCGCAAAGAGGGAGCCAATACGGTATTCTACGACCCGTACATACCCAAATTCCGCGAGCACGGGAAGGTCTATGAAGGAGAGAAAGAACTTACCGCAGAACTGGTTGAAAGTGCAGATCTTGTGATTATCACTGCCTCCCATTCCAATGTCGATTATGAGTTTGTGCAAAGTCACGCCAAAGCCATCTTTGATACCAAAAATGTAACAAAAGAGCTTAAAGAGAGAAGCAACATAGAGGTTTTGTAGGGAGGAGAATAACTTAAACAAATTAACCTATCATGCAATTCAGAGATTTAAAGCAACAGTACCGTATTCTTAAGGAGGAGATAGACCATGCTCTCCTTAACGTGGCTGCATCCGGTTCCTATATCATGGGAACACAAGTAGAGGAATTGGAACAACAATTGGCCGCATACGTGGGTGTTAAGCACTGTATCACCTGCGCCAACGGTACAGATGCCCTTACCCTTGCCTTAAAAGTGTGGGGAATTGGGCCGGGCGATGCCGTGTTTGTTCCCGATTTCACCTTCTTTTCGTCTGCAGAGGTGGTATCGTTCGAAGACGCCACCCCTATTTTTGTAGATGTAGACAGAGATACATTTAATATCGATGCAGAGGATCTTGAAAGAAAGATTAAAGCCGTAATCAATGAGGGTAAACTGTTGCCCAAGGTGATTGTTGCCGTTGACCTCTTTGGATTACCGGCAAATTATCCTGCCATACGCAAAATTGCCAACCGGTACAATCTTCTTATTCTCGAAGACAGCGCCCAAGGATTCGGTGGCGCCATTAACGGCAAACGGAACTGTTCTTTTGGAGACATTGCCACCACCTCGTTTTTCCCTGCCAAACCACTCGGCTGCTATGGAGACGGTGGAGCCGTATTCACAGACAATGATGAATGGGCTGCGCTCGCTGACTCACTGCGTGTACACGGCAAAGGCTCATTCAAATATGACAATGTTCGCATAGGCATGAACTCGCGCCTCGATACCATACAGGCAGCAGTTCTGCAGGTTAAATTAAAAGCATTTGCCGGCTACGAGCTTGACGCCGTCAACAAAGTGGCAAAGAGGTATGACGAACATCTCATCGGGATAGTAAAAACACCTGTTGTTCCCAAAGGTTTCTTGTCTGGTTGGGCGCAATATACCATTCAATTGCAGGATAAGTTACAGCGTGATACTCTGCAGGAATTTCTAAAGGGACGAGGGATTCCCGCCATGGTCTATTATCCCACCTCTATGCACAAGCAGACTGCTTTTAAGGAGTTTAACATAGATGATAGCTATTGTCCTGTATCGAGCAAGCTCTGCAACACGGTTCTTTCACTGCCAATGCATCCGTATCTCACTGTAGAAGAGATAGATGAAATCTGCAATACTATCAAGACTTTCCTCTGTAAAGGATAAACATCCAATGGCAAAGAGACATTGCGGAAGAATACCGTTCTTCTATGAACCGATTATCCCTCCCGATTATAAAGAGCATGGAGTGGAGACCGGAGCGAAAATAGATAGTTACAATATTCATAATAGAGATGTGGAATATATCTTTAATGCCACCAAGCCGTTGAATCTTGAAAACTCAATGGCTTGGATTAGAGCGCATGAGAAGGAATTTGCAGAATCTACCGTAGTGACAGAGACCGATGACGGATATTCCCTTGCGCAATATAGAGACCGCAAACCCTTGGCATTCATTTTATTGACACAGCTCAACAATATTTGTCATCTTAACACATTACTCAACAAAGCAAACGAAGAGTTGCAAGATGGAGGGTATATCTGGTGTCATTGCCGTACAGCTATATTGAAAAAGCAGCTTATTTTAAAAACCTATCCAAGTGGCTTGAACCGGGTTATATACATTCTTCATTTTTTCTGGCATAGGTTCTGCGCCAAGATGCCGGGCCTGAAAAAAATCTATTTTGCTGTGACCAAAGGGACTAACCGCACCTACAACCGCGTGGAGGTTTTAGGGAGAATGTATCGTGCAGGTTTTGAGGTGGTTGATGAAGAGTTCCGCCACGGTGAGTTCTTTGTGTTGGCTCGCAAGGTGAAGGCTCCGATATGGGACGATGTACCAAGTGGCTCACCGCTCATAAAATTAAGGCGTGTGGGAAAAGAGGGTAAATTGATAGGAGTTTACAAGTTCCGCACCATGTATTCTTATTCGGAGTATCTCCAACCTTACATATACGAGCATAATGCTTTGCAGACAGGAGGGAAATTTGCCGATGACTACCGCGTAACACCTTGGGGCAAATGGATGCGGAAGCTGTGGATTGACGAACTGCCAATGTTCATCAACTTCTTTAAGGGGGAGATGAAATTAGTAGGTGTCCGTCCCCTGTCTCGTCACTATTTCAGCCTGTACACTCCGGAGATGCAGAAGCTGCGCATAAAGACAAAACCGGGGCTGTTGCCACCATTCTACTACGACAAGCAGTCTCCCCGTACCATAGAGGAGGTACAGGAATCGGAACGCCGATACACAGAAGCCTACCTAAAGCACCCGTTCCGAACCGACTGGCGGTACTTTTGGGGCACAGTTGCCAATATTTTGTTTAGAGGGAAAAGAAGTAAGTAATGGCTGAAAGCTAATTAATTTTAGAGAATCCTTTTTATTACACCGATACGTGAATAGAGTACAAATCACACAAATCATTCTTGTAATCTCAATGTTGTTATTGACCAACTTTCTTGGTCTCTCAGAAGATGTGTTTTATTTTTTCGGGGTTCCTTCTTCTGATATAGCTACAGTGTTATCGGCTTTTTATTGTCTTTTTACATTTAAGGAGATACGAAACAGAATAACTCCAATTCATAGAATAATTGTAGTTTATTTTATAATCGTTACCGTCACTATAATCACAATGCCTTTCCGGGAGGAGGAAAGTCTTATCGAAGCCTTTCAGGTTGGAAGACATTATTACATATTATTATTAGCATTTGTCATAGATGACAATATCTACTATAG
>CAVIKQ010000057.1:0-10498 GCA_963643305.1 Eggerthellaceae bacterium | reverse complement strand
ACAACAGCTCATTCGGCATAAAAAGATTCTCTCTTGTAACCAGCGGAAAAAGGGTTTCAAAAAGGGAGATAGATGATATTTGCAAGATTGTAAAAGCCTTAAAGGAGACAGGCAAAATAATACCGTGCGTATCGTTGGGCCTTATAGATGAGGAGGATATGTACAAACTTGCCGCAGCAGGTGTAACACGCTACCATTGCAATATGGAATCATCGCCATCCTATTTTGGAGAACTCTGCACAACACACACGCAAGAGGAGAAGATAAAGACACTTAAAGCGGCAGAAAAGGCGGGGCTATCATTATGCAGCGGCGGCATAATAGGCATGGGTGAGACAATGGACAACAGGATTGAATTAGCACTCCTTTTAAGGGATTTGAATGTAAAGAGCATCCCGATAAATTTCCTCAATCCAATAAAGGGAACTCCGCTGCAAGATGCCAAACCGCTTACAGAGGAGGAGATACTTACAACCATAGCAATCTTTAGATTAATAAATCCAACGGCCTTTCTGCGGTTTGCAGGTGGAAGAGCTTTAATATCCAAAGAGATACAGGAAAAAGCCCTTTACATTGGTATAAACTCTGCCATTATGGGAGATATGCTTACCACACTTGGGAACAGTGCAAAAAATGATATTGCCCTGTTCAAGGCCGCCGACTATGAGTGGGAGGCAGACAAGGACACAGTCTGCAACCGGGAGGCAGACAGCAAAAGGACAGATGACAAATCTCCACGCCACAATGCTACAGACAATAGCGGTAACAGGGATGCAGAGAACGCTACACTACAAGAACATGTCACAATGAATAATGCAGAGCTGCATATCTGGCATCCGTATGCCTCATCTCTATCTACGCAACCGCTATACTTTGTAGAGAGTGCAAAAGGGGCAACCATAACAATAAACAACAACGGCAATAGACAGAAACTCATAGATGGAATGAGCAGCTGGTGGGCAGTGGCTCACGGATACAACAACAAAAACATAAACAACGCCATAACCGCCCAGCTAAAGGAGATGAGCCATGTTATGTTTGGAGGGTTCACCCATGCACCGGCACAAAAATTGGCACGGCTAATATTAGACAAACTGCCAAAGAACAGCTCACAGAACCTTTCTGAGATCTTCTTTGCAGACTCCGGCAGCGTATCAGTTGAGGTTGCAATGAAGATGGCCATACAGTATCAGGCTGGTAGAGGTCTGTCTCAGAAAAACAAATTCGCTACGGCAAGGAGCGGCTATCACGGAGATACATGGAATGCCATGAGCGTATGCGACCCTGTAACAGGGATGCACTCACTATTCGGTCCGGCACTCCCTGTAAACTACTTCCTTCCGGCACCACCGCAACAGGCCGGGCTAAGCCTAACGGTAAAGGCATCGGGAAATATAAAAACCGCAATAAAAGAGCAGAAACGACAGGAGGACAAATGGTTAGACGATGCCGACAAATTATTCAAAAAGGAACATGAGAAGATTGCAGCCTTCATCATTGAGCCTGTAGTCCAAGGAGCCGGAGGAATGCGATTCTACTCACCGGAGCTTTTGGTAAAACTGCACGCACTTTGCCAAAAATGGGATATTCTCCTAATCTTTGACGAGATTGCCACAGGGTTCGGACGTACCGGAGAGCTGTTTGCTACATGCGCAACAGCAGAATATACAGATAACAATGAGCCTGTACTTCCCGATATAATCTGTATTGGGAAAGCTCTTACCGGTGGCTACATGACCCTCTCGGCAACTATCTGTTCGGCAGAGATAGCTCATTCAATATCTCTTAACAACCCGTACGCCTTTATGCATGGCCCTACATTCATGGCAAATCCGCTTGCATGCGCAGCTTCGTATGCGGCAGTCAATGAATTGGAAAAGGATTTCCACAGGGTGAAGGAGATTGAGGCAATACTTAACGAGGAGTTAGGGAAAGCTGCCGCAGAAACAGCCAAGGGCAGCAAAATGCCAACAGGTTTAAGAAACAGCATAAAAGATATAAGAGTAAAGGGGGCTATAGGTGTTTTAGAGATGAATAATCCGGTAAATCTGTCTGAGATACAACCGCTTTTTGTAGAGGAGGGGATATGGTTGAGACCTTTTGGAAGATTGGTATATATGATGCCTCCGTTTGTGATTACAGACAATCAGCTGAGGACTCTTTGCAGAAAGACACTGAAAGTGATAGATAAAATTTGTAAATAGATGTTGCTGTTACCTAAAAGTGTAAATGCAAGGCTTGCGAAACTTTTTACACCGGAGCGTACTTGAGGTACGTGAGGATTGAAAAGTTGAGTATAACGCAGGAGGGTGACTAAAAAGTCAGAACAACTCTCTGAGAATTGAATATTTGGAAACAAGGTAGAGGTTGACCTTGCCGAAAAACAAGAAAAAGAGGCTTGACTAATACTTTTTAGTCAGCCTCCAACAAAGAAACTCCATATAATATTATGTTAAAAACCCAGATACAAAGCATATTAGAAGAACTAAGGAGCAACAACATGTACCGCCATATAACTCAGATTGAGCACAATGGCAAGTACATAGAGCGTTCAAATGGAGACAGGTTGCTTAATCTTGCTTCTAACGACTACCTTGGTCTTTTGGAGAACAAAGAGTACAACCAAAAATTTTGGGATACTTATATGCTTCCAAATAGTATCTATTTTGGCAGCGGCTCTTCGAGGTTGCTTACTGGAGACTGCCGTGCAGCAAGAGAGTTGGAAGCAAAAGTAGAGGAGCTCTTTGCAATTGCAGCAAAAGAGGAGGATTGCAACGCAGATAATACAACTGCAGAGAGAAGTATAGCTGCGCTCTCATTCAACAGCGGTTACCACGCCAATACGGGAATAATAGGGGCTATAGGGACACTTGACAGCACTATTTTCATTGCAGACAAATTGGCTCATGCAAGCATAATAGATGGATTAAAATTAAGCGGTAAAAAGTTTGAGCGATACAGACATAATGATATGGTGCACCTGCAGAGACTTGTAGATAAAGCCAAAGAAGAGGGTATCGGGAATATTGTAATAATAACAGAAGCCGTTTTCAGCATGGACGGAGATACTGCACCATTAGATGAGTTGGTAAAGATTAAACGGAACAATAAGGAGATAATTCTATATGTAGATGAGGCTCATTCTTTTGGGTTATATGGCAAGTATGGTCTTGGTTTGTGTGAACATTACTCTGCAATAAATGATATAGATATTATTGTGGCGCCATTGGGAAAGGCAGCCTCCTCTGTTGGAGCGTTGGCCGTTATGGAGAGTTATCTAAAAGAGTTTCTTATAAACAAGATGCGCACACTAATCTTCTCTACAGCGCTTCCTCCCGTGAACTATGCAAGAAGCAGCTTTTTCATTACAAACCTGCAGAATTTGAAGCAGGAGAGGGATGATTTGCAAACGATTATAAAGCAATTCAAAACAGCGCTCGGCCTCCAATTAAGCGAAACTGTAGAGACCCCAATAATTCCTTACAGGGCAGACAGTGCAGAACATGCTGTTAAGCTGCAACTCCTGTTAGAAAGAAATGGGGTGCTGGCTCCGGCTATAAGACCCCCTACAGTGCCTCCAAATGGCAGCAGATTAAGGCTATCTCTCACTGCATCCATGACTATGAATGAATTGGGAACAGTGGCAAGCCTCCTGCAAAAAATAGTTTAATGGAATAACTGCTTTTTATAAACCATTGAGCCTGTGCTCAATAAAGCCTTTATGAAAAATACTTGAAAATGAATTTCTATACAATACACAACACAGAAAGGCGCAACTGTAAAAAACTGATTCTCTTCTTTGCAGGATGGGGTATGGACGAGCATCCTTTTCTCAGTCTGGCCGAGGCGGAATATGACATAGTTGTAGTAAGTAACTACAACTACCTCAACCCGCAGCTATCACACACAGAACTGCCTATAAATGAATACAATGAGATAAACATTATAGCATGGAGCATGGGCGTATGGGTTGCCTGCCACACATTTAATCACTATTTAAATGGTACAGACAATATAAGTTTACAAAACAGTCTCAACCACTGTATTGCAATAAACGGAACCCCATTGCCAATAAGCGATGAATATGGCATCCCTGAATCTATCTTCAACGGCACCATAGACACACTTCCTCTGTCAATTGAGAAATTTAATCTAAGGATGTGCGGAAACAAAACAGTCTACAACCAATTTAAATCTGTTGAACCAAACAGAACGGCAGAAGACAAAAAAGAGGAGCTGATAGTCCTAAAAGAGAATTTTACTGTCTGCAACCCATTAAAATGGACAAAGGCTGTAATATCTGCCAACGACAGAATCTTTCCCCCTCAGAACCAGCTCCGCTATTGGGAAGAATACCTGCAAAGAGAGTGTTCTTCGGTAGGGAAGCCCTCATCCTTTATCATAGAGGAGATAGATGCACCGCACTATATTTTCTACAATAAGGAGTTGGGATTATCGCAACTATTTACCAATTGCCGAATCAACAACGGATAGTCAAATAGTAACAGCCATTCCCTCATTTTTAAAGAAAAGCAGTAATGATTAATATAGTAGAAAGACATTTTGCTAAAGCAGCAGCACACTACGACAACAACGCCAAGGTGCAAGAACATAGCTCTTTACAACTATTCAGTCTGATTACACAATCGGTTGTTATGCCCATATCTCCATCAATCTTTGAGGTAGGGTGCGGCACAGGCAACCTAACCAAACTGTTAAGCAGCCTCAACCCCTCTACACTGCTTGTAAACGACATCTGTAAAGAGTACGCCCCCATTTTGGAGGGTAAGATTGGAAAGGGGAATTTCAGCTACACAATGGGCGATGCCTCTGTTGTAACGGAGATGCTTGCTTTAAGTGGGAAGAGGTTTGACATAATAGCCTCCTCTTCTGCCATTCAGTGGATAAGGGAACCGTTACAGTTTATAAACAGGTGTGCAAGACTCCTGAACATGAACGGGATAATTGCTTTTTCTTCATTTCTTCCCGATAATCTGTTTGAGATTAACTCCCTGTGTAACTGTACCACACCGGTCACCTACAGTTCAGAGGAGGAGATACGTAGAGTTATTGGCTCCAAATATAATATATTGCATATAAGTCACTCACATACCGAATTGTACTTTAGTTCTTCCACAGAGGTTCTGCTGCACCTAAAACGTACGGGAGTAAATGCTTCTATCCATAATGCCGAAAGTCAGACTATATGGACTCGCGGTAGAATGGCAGAGTTTGCAAGTGGGTACAGGGAGAGATTTTATGTTGAAGGGAAAGGGTACAGGCTGACCTACTCCCCCATTTACGTTATAGCAAGAAAAGAGCGTTAGCTTTTAAGAGTAAAGAAAGTAATTAGAAACAGTTGATTGACACGGAGAGAAGAACTGGTTCTTATTATGAGTTAAAAAGCATTGACAATTTTAAGAGTATAGAAAGCAAAGAGGGTAAAGAGAGTAATTTGCTAAAGCTAAAGTCATTTAAACATAAATTAAAATGAAAGAGAAGATAAACATCCCCGCACATCACAGATGCATATTTGTGAGCGGCATAGACACCAATATTGGCAAGACATACGCAACCGCATACCTTGCAAAGAGATACAAAGAGGGTGGATTCAGCGTAATAACACAGAAGATGATTCAGACCGGTTGCGAAAAATATTCAGAAGACATTGAAATGCACCGCAAACTTACAGGTTGGGGCAACCTGCAAGAAGACAAAGAATTGCTTACGGCTCCATGCGTATTCACCTATCCGTCATCACCACACCTTGCCGCAAAAATAGATAAAAGAGAGATAGACCTTGGCGCAATAAAACATGCCACAGAGATACTTCTTTCAAGATACGAGATTGTCCTTTTAGAGGGGGCAGGCGGCCTGATGGTTCCAATAAAAGAGAACTCGACAAAGCCTCTTGGCGGTTATCTTACAATAGATTACATTAAGGAGAACAACTACCCCGTAGTGCTTGTAACATCGGGAAGGTTAGGAAGCATAAACCACACTTTGCTAAGCATAGACGCGTGTAAAAACAGAGGGATAAAGATAGAGGGGATAGTCTATAACAGCTATCCGCACACAGATAAAATTATAGAGGAGGACACCCTGCAATACCTTATCTCATTGGGCTACCCACTGCTTGTAATGGAGGAGATGCTATAATTTTCCAAAAGTTTCAGAACCCTATGAATCCTAAATAGAACCCCCCTGTTGGAGATATTACATCAATGGCTCAACAGGGGGATTTTCTATAGTTTGCGAACGGTTCTCAATGTTACCCTACAAAATGATAGTGAGGCCCAAAGCGTTCAAATGCAGCTCTGTCCAACTCCTCCCTTGCATCGGGATGAGCTATGCTTATAAGCAGCTTAGCTCTCTCTTGCAATGATTTGCCGTACAAATCAACAGCACCGTACTCAGTTACAAACCAGTGGATATGATTTCTGGTAGTAACAACACCGGCTCCGGATTGAAGAACAGGAGCAATCTTGCTTACACCCTTGTTTGTTGTAGAAGGCATGGCTATAATGGCCTTGCCACCCTCAGACAATGAAGCACCATAAACAAAGTCTATCTGTCCGCCAACTCCGGAGTAGAATTTGGTTCCAAGAGAATCGGCACAAACCTGTCCGGTTATATCTACCTGAAGGGCAGAGTTGATTGCTGTCACCTTAGGGTTCTTTGCAATAATGTACGGATCGTTGGTATATCCAACATCCATCATTGCAACCATAGGATTGTCATCAATAAAATCATAAACCTGCTTAGAACCCATTAAGAATGTAGACACAATCTTGCCTTTATCCAATTTCTTGTTTGCACCGTTGATTACCCCCTTCTCTACAAGTGGAAGAACGCCATCTGCAAACATCTCCGTATGAATACCAAGATTCTTATGATTGCCAAGTTGGGCAAGGACAGCATTAGGAATAGCTCCAATACCCATCTGAAGAGTTGCCCCATCCTCTATGAGAGCAGCGCAATGCTTCCCGATAGCAGTCTCTATCTCAGATGGTTCAGAGAAATGAGCAGGCTCAAGAACACTGTCGTACTCAACAAAATGATCTATCATGCTAACAGGTATCATGGCATCGCCAAACGAACGAGGTACATTTTTGTTTACAACGGCAATAACTACACGTGCGCACTCAATAGCAGCCAAAGTAGCATCAACAGAGGTACCAAGAGAGACATAACCATGTTTATCGGGAGTAGAAACCTGAACCATTGCAACATCGCAAGGAAGAGCCCCGCATCTGTACAGCTTCTGAGTCTCGCTAAGGAAAATTGGAATATAATCTGCATATCCGGCCTGAACAGCTTTACGGACATTGCCTCCTACAAAGAAAGCCTGATGGAAAAATACCCCCTCAAACTTAGGGTCACAATAAGGCGCAACGCCCTCCGTGTGAAGGTGGTGAATTCTAACATCCTTAAGCTCACCGCTCTCCCCTCTCCTGCAAAGTGCATCTATAAGCACCTTTGGAGCACTGGCAACGCTGCTAAAGTGGATATGATCTCCACTTTTAACATATTTAACAGCCTCATCAGGGCTGATAAAGTTAATATTTGTGTGCATTATTATAGTTGTTTAGATAAATGTATTGTCAAATAGCTGACAAATGTACAAAATATTATACAAACACAAACCTAATTGGTCTATCTTTGCATTGGCTTTTACAGCAATACCAAAAGCAAGACAATGTGCAATGCAGACAGTAACTATCATATCGGACTGGGGCAATAGCAGCCATTATTTACCTATCCTCAAAGGTAGATTAAACAGTCTTGTTACCGGGCAGGGCACACCATATATAAATTTGGTAGAGCTCAGCTCCTCAATAAGGCCATTTGATATATGCGCCATGTGTTTCATAGTAAAAAACAGCTACAACGCATTCCCAAAAGGAACATTGCATCTGTTGGGGGTGATTTCAGAACCCTACAATAACCACAGGATGGTATTGGCAAGCTACAGAGAGCACTACTTTTTAGGGGTAGATGACGGCCGTTTTCCGCTCATTTTTGACAACAACGACTTTATTGTTAAGAATATGCCGCCCATAGACAGATACTCCACCTTTACCTTTCCATTTTATGCGGTTGAAGCAGCTAAAACAGTAAAAGAGGGACTGTTTTACGCGTTAGAAGATGCTCCCCTACAACGCTTTGTAAAGGAGATGCCGGCAATAACAGACAGTTCCATAACAGGAAAGGTTGTATTCATAGATTCCTTTGGCAACGCCATAACCAATATAACCGCAAAGATTTTCATGAAGACAATGATGACCGCAGCGGAAAAATATGGAGAGGAGATAGGTATGGAGATCTGCATTCCGGGACCATACCTAAAGATTAACGACATAGCAAGAACCTATGATGATGTTGGGCAGGGAGAACATCTTGCACTGTTCAACTCCGCAGGATATTTGGAATTGGCAATAAACAGGGGGAACTTTGCCCATGCAGAGGAGGTAGATACACGCACCGAAGTAAATATTGTTTTTAACAAACTATAACATAACCATGACAGAGAGAAGAGCAGCCCAATTAAAGGCATTTGAAAAGATTTTAGATATTATGGATGAGCTGAGGGAGAAATGCCCTTGGGACAGAAAACAGACAATAGAATCATTGCGCCCTCTTACAATAGAGGAGACCTTTGAGCTTAGCGATGCCATTACCAAGAACGACTATCACAACATATCAAAAGAACTTGGAGACATACTCCTTCATATAATCTTCTACGCCAAAATCGGAGAGGAGCAAGGCAGATTCAGTATGGTAGATGTAATAGAGGAGCTAAGCAACAAACTCATATACAGACACCCCCATGTATTCTCAGACGCCAAGGTAAAGGATGCAGGAGATGTAATAGCCAACTGGGAACAGCTGAAGACAAAAGAGAAGGATGGCAACAAGACCATTCTGAGCGGAGTGCCGGATGCAATGCCATCTATGATAAAGGCTTACAGAATGCAGGATAAGGCACGCGCGGTTGGCTTTGACTGGGCAGAAAAGGAGCAGGTCTGGGACAAGGTGGCAGAGGAACTTGGAGAATTTAAGGAGGAGATGTACAAACTTGGTAAGGCAGAGGAGGAAGAGGAGAGGAGTGCAGAGAGAAAACATGCAGAGGAGGAGCTTGGAGATCTCATCTTTTCTATTATAAACGCTGCCCGTCTCTATCATCTGAATCCCGATACGGCACTTGAATCTACCTGTGCAAAATTCAGAAGAAGATTCACCTATTTGGAGCAGCAGACAATTCGTAAAGGATTAGACCTAAAGCAGATGAGCTTAGAGGAGATGGACATGTACTGGAACGAGGCAAAAGCCATGGAGAAGGAGTAGTTATGGAGCTGTGGAAAGAGAGGACCAATATACTGCTTGGCAATGATGGCATTGAGAAACTGTCAAACGCAACAGTTGCGGTAATCGGCCTTGGAGGAGTGGGCTCTTTTGCTGCCGAGATGGTCTGCCGCGCAGGGGTTGGCTCTATGATTATCTTAGACTCCGACACGGTGAATATCACCAACAAGAACAGACAGTTGGTTGCGTTAGACAGCACCATCGGGAAGCTAAAAACAGATGTAATGGAGAGGCGGCTAAAGGATATTAATCCAAAACTTAACCTTACGGTCATATCCCAATACATAGAGGAAAGCAATATAGACAACATCCTTGGAGAATACGCAGGTAAAATAGACTTTCTTATAGATGCCATAGACACGCTATCCCCCAAGATAGAGCTTATAAAGTTTTGTGTCCGCAACAAGATAAGGCTGGTCTCATCTATGGGAGCCGGAGCCAAATTAGATGCCACTGCAATACGGATAGCAGACCTGAGCAAATCATTCAACTGCCCGTTAGCATACATTTTACGCAAAAAGCTTCGCAAAGAGGGGATAAGCAGAGGATTTAAAGTTGTTTTCTCAGAAGAGCTTCCCGATAGAAATGCCATTATCCCAATGGAAGAGAGGAACAAAAAGAGCCAGGTTGGGACTATATCATACCTGCCGGCATCATTTGGAATTGTCTGTGCACAAGTTGCAATAACCGATATCCTTTCTTTATAGGGAGATTTTTATTAATTTTGTGGGCTATTTTAGCGCACAGATAATCTTGCAAAGCTTGCTTAACTACAATAATAAATGCAGATAGAAGTTAAAGAGGTATCCACAAAAAAGGAGTTCAGGATATTTTACACGTTTCAGAACAGGTTGTACAGAGATGTACCGAATTATGTACCTTCCCTAAACATGGATCAGAAGGTAACACTCAAGTCAGACCCTGCAATTGAATATTGCGAACGCAAGTTGTGGTTAGCATGGAAAAACGGAAAAGCTGTAGGAAGAATCCAAGGGGTTATAAATCCAAGATATAACGAATATTACAACCTTAAAAGAATCAGGTTCGGCTGGTTTGACTTTATAGAGGATTTTGAGGTTGCCAAAGCACTTTTAAACACGGCAATGGCATGGGGAGCAGAGAGAGGAATGAC
>CAVIKQ010000056.1:8077-10630 GCA_963643305.1 Eggerthellaceae bacterium | reverse complement strand
CCCATTGGCATAGGAGAATATACGCCCGGAATCTTGTTAAGCCCCTCTACAAGAATATCTCTTCTCTTTATATATTCATCTTTTACAGCTTTAAAGTATGATGCAGGGGTTTTAAGGGCACCTTCTGCAGCAACCTGTCCGTATGTAGATGCGCAAAGTCTTGCCTGTGCATATTTCATTACACCGGCCATAACATCCTTGTTCTTAGAAACAATAGCACCTATTCTGGCACCGCAAAGGCTGTATCTCTTTGATACTGAGTCTAACAGAATAACGTTCTGTTCAAGGCCGGGGATATGCATACATGAGTAGTGAGGCTCGTCTGTGTAGCAGAACTCTCTGTAAACCTCATCTGAATAGATGAACAGATTATGTTTCTTTGCAATCTCTCCCAATTTGTTTATAGCCTCTTTTGTATATAGTGTTCCTGTTGGGTTGCCGGGGTTGCAGATAAGGATACCCTTTGTCTTAGGGGTTATATGTTTCTCAAACTCCTCCATTGCAGGCAACTTGAAACCATCCTCTATAGAGGTAGAGATAGGAACAAGCTTAACATCGTTCTGTAGTGCAAATGAGTTGTAGTTTGTATAGAAAGGTTCCATTACTATAACCTCGTCATCCGGGTTACAGGTAACAGCAAGAGCCAACTGAACAGCCTCTGTACCGCTGGCTGTAACTATAATCTCTTGTGTGGTAATGTTTATCCCAATCCCTTTGTAATACTCTACAAGGCCTTTTCTGTAAGATTCTTCTCCTGCCGAGTTTGTGTAGGCGATAACTTTAAGATCACAGTTCTTTACAGCTTCTAAAGCCTCTTTTGGAGACTCTATATCGGGCTGCCCTATATTCAGGTGGTATACCTTTACACCTCTCTTTTTAGCAGCCTCTGCGTATGGAACCAATTTTCTGATTGGTGAAGAGGGCATTGCCTCTGCTTTTTTTGATAATGTTAGCATTTTAAATCTTTTTAATGTATGATAAATATTATTGTTGTTCTATTTTGTAAGCTCCCACAAGAATTTCTCTATGTTGGGCTGCATCTTTGAGGTTGGTACAGAATAGTTGTTTACAAGTATTGCAAAACGAACCAATCCGTTACTCTTGCTCTCTACATAACCTGCATAGCACCTTACGCCTGTAAGAGAACCGCTCTTGGCATGTATGCGCCATTTCTCTTTTGCATATTTGTTCTCTTTAAGAACGCTTTTAAGTGTTCCGGGGCCGCCCGGATATGGGAACGATGCAAGATACTCTTTAAAGTTGCTGCTCTTCTGCATAAAAGCGTAGAAACGGGTAAAGAATTCGGCAGAAACAAAATTCATTCTAGAAAGTCCGCTTCCGTCTGCCTGTCTGAATCCAAGAAGATCAACCCCCTGTTCCTCCAAATACTCTCTAAGGATGCGGGTAGAGGCACTTATACTGCTCTTGTCTGCGAGTTTCTTGCCAACGGTTTTAAGGAATGTCTCTGCGTAGAAGTTATTGCTTATTCTGTTGGTTACATTTATTATGTTAATAAGTTTAGGGGAGTAGACTGTAGATATTGTATCTGCCCCTTTGGCATAATCTGCCGGCATCTCCTTTATATCCTTTACTACAGCCTCTGCAGATGTTGAATTTCCGTTTACAGAGCCCGGCGCAATTACCTCTATCCCATTTGTCTGCAGGTATCTTAGATATTCTGCTGCTGCGCTCAGATGAGGGAATTTGTTTGCCCAGGTATTATCTACCGGTTTATGGTCAACTGCCAATGAACCCTCTATCCTTGATGTTTTGAGCATGTCAGAGGGATAATAATATACATTGTCACCTGTCTGTGCCGCTCCTGTTACTGCTTCGTTTAGAATCTTTTGCCCAGGCAGTTGAGGATACACAACCTCAATAGAGATGCCATCCCCCTCCTTGCAACCAGGCATAGTCCTTATAATCTGGGTGTTTTCCATAAAGGATAGTCCGCTTGCCGCACAGCCGTAATCCCATCCAAGATTACCCCAGTCCCAATTATCGGGAATAGCTTCACGAACAAAATATGAATCATCGGCAACTATATTTCCTATAATCTTTGTTATCCCTTTGGATTTAAGTGCGTCTGTCCAGACACCGAATAGGGAGTCTATGCTATATGCTACAGTATCTTTAGAGCCGAGAGTAGGATCTCCTCCACCAATAATGGTGAGGTTTCCGTACAATACGTTATCTTTTACAGGCCCGTTAATGGATATGCTTGTCTCATATCTGAAATCGGGGCCAAGAATGGAGAGTACTGTGCCGGTGGTAATGGTTTTCATTGTTGAAGCTGTAAGCAATGGAAAGTTGCTGTTCCAGCTTGCAACCTTTTTGCCGTTGTTGTCAACAGCGCAGATACCTACCACTGCATTTTTAAAGAGCGGATCTCTCTTTAGTACATTGTTAATGAAGTTTTGCGCAGGTTGTGCACAAACAGCGAGGCTGCAAAGAGCAAAGGCAGCACTCAAAATGAATCTCTTGAGGTTAGTCATAAGTATTTTTTTTGGTTGCGCAAATATACACATTATATACATTGGTTATTATGAATGT
>CAVIKQ010000056.1:0-8067 GCA_963643305.1 Eggerthellaceae bacterium | reverse complement strand
AAAACTGTTAAATTTAAGGGTGTGTACTGTTTTTTGTAGTAATTTTTCTGAGAAATATATATTTTTGCACTCGAAAGAGAGATAATTACATGTAATTTTTTGTAAAAATATGTTTTTTGGTACTTTCTTTAATTGTCACCGATTAATCAATAGAGTATGAGTAACCCAAGGTTAAAGGCATTGGAAGAGTTGGATAACAGAACTGCCGGCAGATTTTACAAGGAGAGCAGACCTGTTTCCGAGTATTTTGGCATTAACGTATTTGATTTGCCAAAGATGAAATGTTATCTCTCAACAGAGGCGTATCAGGCTGTTGAAGATGCAATAAATCAAGGCATTAAGATAGACAGAACTATGGCAGACCAGATTGCCGCAGGAATGAGGGGTTGGGCGGTAAAGATGGGGGCAACACACTATACACATTGGTTTCACCCGCTTACAGATGCTACTGCAGAGAAACATGAGGCTTTCATAGATTATATGAGGGGGGGTGGGGCTTTTGAGAATTTTAAAGGCAGTGCGCTTATCCAGCAGGAACCCGATGCCTCCAGTTTTCCCAACGGAGGGCTGAGAAATACATTTGAGGCAAGGGGATATACTGCATGGGATCCAAGCTCTCCGGCTTTCATAATAGATGAGACACTCTGTATTCCAACGGTTTTTGTGGCATATACAGGGGAGGCTTTAGACCAGAAGACGCCGCATCTTAAATCTATAGATGCCGTTAATAAGGCGGCTGTTGCAATATGCAAGATGTTTGACAAGAATGTTACAAAAGTAAATACAATGCTTGGTATAGAGCAGGAGTATTTCTTGGTAGATGAGGCGTTCTTTAGGGCCAGGCCCGATCTTATGATTTGTAACAGAACCCTTTTGGGACATACGGCAGCCAAGGATCAACAGCTTGAAGACCACTATTTTGGAGCTATACCGGATAGAGTAGTCTCATTTATGAAGGATTTTGAGACAGAGGCGTACAAATTAGGGGTTATGTTAAAGACCCGTCATAACGAAGTTGCTCCAAACCAGTATGAATTTGCTCCCGTATATGGAGAGGCCAATATCTCATCTGACCAGAACCTGATGATGATGATTATAATGAAGAAAATAGCCAAAAAACACAAATTGGAGGTTATTTTTCATGAGAAACCATTTGCAGGGGTCAACGGTTCCGGCAAGCACTGCAACTGGAGCATGGTAACCAATACCGGCATCAATCTGCTTTCTCCGGGAAAAACGCCAAGAACCAATCTGCAGTTTCTCAGTTTCTTCTCATCTGTAATGAGAGGTGTATATGAGCATAACCATCTGCTTATGAGTAGTGTAGCCTCGCTTAACAATAGCTATAGGCTTGGAGGTTCAGAGGCACCGCCTGCCATTATGAGTATCTTTATTGGGGAGACACTTACGCGATTGGTAGAATCTATAGAGAACTTGTCTGACCGTAACCTTACCAGCGTCTCTGACAAAGAGGTTAAGGTGCGCTCTAAGATGCATATTGTGAATCAGATACCGGAGATTCTCCCAGACAATACAGACCGTAACCGTACCTCTCCGTTTGCCTTTACCGGTAACAGGTTTGAGTTCAGGGCGGTTGGGTCATCATGTAATGTTGCCTCATCTATCTTTATTCTGAATACGGTAGTCGCAGAACAGTTAGAGCGGTTCAAGCAGATGGTAGACAAGAATATGGAGGAGGGGATGAGTCAGGACAAGGCTATGATGAAGGTTATTCGTCAGTTCCTTAGGGAGAGTAAAAGCATCAGATTTGAAGGGAACGGTTACAGTGAAGAGTGGCAAAAGGAGGCCGAGGCAAGAGGGCTTAAAGGGATTAAGAATCCTGTGGAGGCATTTAAGGAGTATATAAACAGAGATACCATAAAGATGTTTGAGTCCCGGAATGTGTTAACGGCAAGGGAGGCTGAGGCTCGGTATGAGGTACTTAACGAGATTTTTGTAAAAAAACTTCAGATAGAGGCCAGAGTACTTGGAGACTTAACGGCAAACCACATTATACCAACGGCAATCCGCTTTCAGAACTCGCTTATAAATAATGTACATGGTATTAAAGAGCTGTTTCCCGATGATTACCAGCAGATGTGTACAACCCAGCTGAAACTTTTAAAGAAGATTTCTGTGTACATAAACAAGTTGCAGACATTGGTGCATGACATGATAGAAGCAAGGAAAGTTGCCAATGTCATAACGGATATCCCTAAGAAGGCTGCCGAGTACTACAATACGGTATATCCTTTTATGGAGGAGATTAGGGTTATAGCAGACAAGCTGGAGATGGTTGTAGATGATGAGTTGTGGCCATTGCCAAAGTACAGGGAGATGCTGTTTTTAAGATAATAACATTGGAACGTTAGTAGTTCATATAGTTTTTTGGGGCACAACCGGTATTTATAGGGGTATACAATGACGGTTGTGCTCTTTTTTTTCTCCCAAAAGAAAATTTACAGTAATTTTGCGTATTTGAAAGATGTTAGAGCATCATTTTGTAAATATCCATATAGATGTCCACAGATAATCAGAAGAGCAGCAGGTATGCAATGCGAGGAGTGTCGTCGTCAAAGGAGGATGTACACAGTGCAATATCAAACATAGACAAGGGGTTGTTCCCAAAAGCTTTTTGCAAGATAGTTCCGGATTATCTTGGCAATGATGACGATTACTGCATTGTAATGCATGCAGACGGAGCTGGAACAAAGTCGTCGTTGGCGTATGCCTATTGGAAAGAGACAGGAGATCTGTCTGTGTGGGACGGCATAGCACAGGATGCCATAGTAATGAACACAGATGACCTTTTATGTGTGGGAGCAACAGATAACATATTGCTGTCATCTACAATTGGCAGAAACAAACAGCTGATTCCCGGAGAGGTTATATCGAGACTGATAAATGCATCCGAAACCTTCTGCAAGACCATGTCGGGCTATGGTGTAAATATGATTCTTACCGGAGGGGAGACTGCAGATGTGGGAGATTTGGTGCGTACTGTAATAGTAGACAGCACCGTATGTGCAAGAATGAAAAAAAGTGATGTTATAGACAATGCAAATATAAAAGCAGGGAATGTTATTGTTGCGTTGGCCTCTTTTGGCAAAGCCATATATGAGACAGAGTACAACGGAGGCACCGGCAGCAACGGACTGACATCTGCAAGACACGATATCTTCTCTAAAGAGCTCGCAGAAAAATATCCGGAGACATACGATAACTCACTGCCAAGAGAGTTGGTCTATTCAGGCAGCTGTTCATTAACTGCCGCAGAGCCGGAAACAGGACTCCCATACGGCAAGTTAGTACTTTCTCCCACAAGGACATACGCCCCAATAATAAAGGAGATATTGTTGGGATATAAAGATAAGATAGATGGAATGGTACACTGTTCCGGCGGTGCTCAGACAAAGGTATTGCACTTTATAGAGGGGCTTACCGTGGTAAAAGATAATCTGTTCCCAACTCCTCCGTTGTTCAGGCTTATACAGAGGGAATCGGGAACAGACTGGAAAGAGATGTATAAGGTCTTTAATATGGGGCATAGGATGGAGCTCTACACAGACAGAGAAACGGCTGTGAAGGTGATTGAGATAAGCAGGAAATATGGGGTAGATGCCGTAATACTTGGGCATGTGGAGAACTCTGCAGATGGTGTGGGAAGGGTAGACCTTACATCTGAACATGGACATTTTGTATATGAGAAACAATAACCGGCATTTCCTATGAGATATTCAAATTTTAGTATTTTACCTGCAATGGTAGCCCTGCTGCTTCTGTTTGGTTGTAGCGGACAAGGGAAAAGACCACAAGTCAAACTCTCTCCTATAATGGAGAAAGCCCTTAATGAAAAGGACTCAAAATTTTATGCAGATTTTGCCTCTTTCCCAAAAGAGAGGGCCAAACTTCCTATAGGGGTGTTTGATTCGGGAACAGGGGGACTTACCGTTTTGGAGGTGCTGCTTAAAAACGACATGGTGAATAATGTAACAGGAGAGGATGGTCCCGATGGAATACCGGATCTTGCCGGTGAGAATTTCCAGTACCTTGCAGACAGGGCAAATATGCCGTACGGCAATTATAAAGCTGCAGGAAAGGAGGATTTCTTTAAAGAGCTTGTTGTAAAGGATGCACTCTTCCTCTTGGGCAACAGATACTATAACAACAATGTAGATTCAACCCCACTCGGAGAGAAGGAGCGTGTAAAGATTCTCATAATAGCTTGTAACACAGCTACTGCATACGGATTGGCAGATGTGGAGACACTTCTCTCATGCAGTGGTACAGGGGTAAAGGTCATAGGGGTAATCAATGCCGGAGTAAGAGCATTGTTCGGTGGTATAGAGGAGAGCATTGTTGCAGGAGATACGCTCAACGGAAAAAATTTTGGAGTTGGCGTAATTGCTACGGCAGGTACAATAGCGTCAAATGCGTATCAGGAACTTATAGCAAAAACGGCAGGGGAGAAAGGGATTGGAGTCTCAATATCGGCACGTGGAGCCATTGGAATTGCAGAATCTGTAGATATGGAGAAAGATTATGTAGATGAATCTGCTACCGGTGTGAGGGACAATTACAAAGGGCCTGTATTGGGCAATGCAGACGGCGATATTCATGAGTCTATGCTTCCGCTTTACAATTTCAACAAGGAGAACAACGGCTATCTTGCAGCAACAGAGAATGGCAAATTAGTAAACCTGCAACTGAACAGTTCTGAGAACTACGCACGTTTCCATCTTGTTTCTCTAATAGACAACTATCTTAAAAGCGGCAGTACAGCTCCGTTATCGAGAATTATCATGGGGTGTACCCACTATCCTTTCCTTATAAATACCTTTAGACAGGTTGTATCTGAAATGAGAGAGTACAAAGAGAACGGGGAGTATGTGTACAGAGCTATTCTTCCCGATAATATAATATTCATCGATCCTGCCGTTTATACGGCAAAAGAGTGTGCGCAGGAGCTGAGACGAGATAATCAGATGGCCATAAGTACAGATGACAGTGCAGTTAAGGCGTTCATATCTGTGCCTAAAATAGGATTGGATTCAACAAAGGTAGATACAGACGGCAATCTTACATACAATTTTAAATATGGAAGAGAGTATGGAACAGAGGAGGAGTACACTGTAGTGGTTCCGTTCTCAAGAAGATACCTTAACGAGACAACTATCAATAACATAAAGGCATTGCTGCCTGAGTCCTACAAAAAGATAACAGAAGCAATGTAGTTGCCTTAAAGGTATTTTGCTGTAAACGAAGTGATAATTAAATAGAGATTATGAGTTTTGCTCAAAGGATAACATCTGAGGAGATAGAAGGAATGAGCATGGCGGCCTTTAACGGAGAGATAAAGGTCATAAACTATAGGAACGAAGATTTTTATGAGGCTGTAAAGTATCTGTCATCCCAACCCTTTATAGGTTTTGATACAGAAACAAAGCCCTGTTTTATCCCCAAGGTGCCGCGCAACAAGATGGCTATACTACAGCTTGCATCTCACGAAAGAGCTTTTATCTTTAGGCTCCAGCAGATAGGGGTTCCTCAAGAATTGGCAGATCTTCTTGCAAATCCGTATGTTATGAAGATAGGAGCTGCTGTGCATGATGATATTAGGGGACTAAGGGAGTATAATAATTTTACTCCACGCGGATTTATAGACCTTCAGAAGTTATGCGGTGAGTTTGGGATTATAGAGAAGAGTGTAAGGAAAATGGCGGCCATAATATTGGGGAAAAGGGTATCCAAATCGCAGCAGTTGTCTAACTGGGAGAGTTCCCAGCTGTCAGAAGCCCAGTTGAGATACGCCTCTACAGATGCATGGGTCTGTTTAGAGATGTTTGATGAGTTAAAACTTAAAGGTTTTGTTTAGGACAATGAAGCGTGTTATACTTAATAAGGGGAAGGAGAGTTCCCTCTTACGGTTTCATCCATGGGTATTTTCCGGAGCTATAAAGAGGATTGCAGATGGGACACCGTTTGAGGGGGAAGTTGTAGAGGTTGAGTCTTACAATGGCAAATATCTTGGAACAGGACATTATCAGATAGGCTCCATTGCGGTTAGGATATTAAGTTTTGAAAAGAGAAAGATTGATACCTCATTCTGGTACGAATCTCTTGCAAAAGCCTATGAGATGAGAAGGTGGCTTGGGGTGTTTAATGAGAATACCACCTGTTACAGACTTGTACATGGCGAGGGGGATTTTCTGCCCGGTCTTGTTATAGATATATACAACGGATATGCAGTTCTGCAGGCTCATTCTGCCGGAATGTTCCTCTCTTTAGAGGATATTGCGGTTGCTCTAAGGCAGATTTACGGAGACAGGCTTATTGGAATTTACGACAAAAGTTCCGGTACGGCACCGTTTAAGGCAGGGTTGCCGCTTAACGACCATTATATATGGCGTTCAGAAGGGGGTGCAGATTTCAAGCCCGATAAAGAGGGGGAGGCCTTTGCAGAGACTGTTCTTGAGAATGGCAACAGGTTTCTCGTAGACTGGGTTAACGGGCAAAAGACCGGCTTCTTTTTGGATCAAAGGGATAACAGGGCACTTGTAAGAAGATATGCATATAACAAAGATGTTCTTAACCTGTTCTGTTATACAGGGGGCTTTTCTATTTATGCGCTGCAAGGGGGCGCAAAAGGTGTAACCTCTGTAGATAGCTCAAAGAGCGCAATAGAGCTTACAGACAGGAATGTTGCCATTAACGGATATGACGGCAGCGTACATACCTCTTGCTGTACAGATGCTTTGGATTTTATGCGTAATTTAAAGGCAGATGAGTATGATCTTATGATTGTAGATCCTCCTGCATTTGCAAAACACAGAGGGGCATTAGACAATGCTTTAAGGGCTTATAAAAAACTTAACGCTCTTGCCATTGAGAAGATTAAAAGTGGTGGAATTATCTTTACTTACAGCTGCTCGCAAGTTGTAGACAAGAATGCCTTTGCTTTGGCGGTTTTTTCTGCGGCAGCTCTTGCCGGGCGCAAGGTGAGAATCCTGCACAGGTTAACTCAACCGGCAGATCATCCTGTGAATATCTATCATCCGGAGGGGGAGTATCTTAAAGGGTTGGTTCTGTACGTGGAATAAAAAAACGGTAGCTCAAAGGCTACCGTTTTTTGTGAGGTACCAAGCAGAGTCGAACTGCTGTACACGGTTTTGCAGACCGCTGCCTAACCACTCGGCCATGGTACCGGTTAGGGAGTGCAAAGGTAGAGTTTTTTTTTGACTTTCCAAATCTTAATCTCAAATCCCCTATAAACTCCAGTTTGTTAAGCTTAGCAAGCCTTTAAATTCCACTTTTTATACAACTTCTTATATAAAGGGGATATTTAACTGAAGCGAGGATGACCCTTTTTAGTCACCCTCGCTCTGCTTGTTATTGCAAAATGTTTTAGCTTGTTACAGCTTTTCAAAGTCAACATCTGTAAAGTTTTTCTCATCTGAGGCCTGGTTTGCGTCATCATTGTAAACACGCTCTGTTACAGGACACTTATCTTTTATAAACTTAATCACCTCTTCAAGGCCGTCTGTAAATTTCTCAAAGTCTTCCTTGTAGAGGAAAATTTTATGTTTGTCGTAGACAAATCTTCCGTCTTTTTCAACTCTTCTCTTGCTCTCTGTTATTGTAAGGTAATAATCGTTTCCTTTTGTTGCCTTAACATCAAAGAAATAGGTTCTCTTACCTGCTCTTACCGGTTTAGAGAAGACATCCTCACCGTTGCGCTCCTGCGCTCCTGCATTGTCGTAATCCTCAAAGTACATAATTTTTCTTCAATTAAATTTTAAAAGTTTTACAAAGATAAAATTTTTTTTAACCTCATTGACTATATTTGCAAAATATTTAAAAAAACTCCGATATGTTGAGCAGACGATTAATAAGGGTGAAAGTGTTTAAAGTTCTTTTTGGAAGAGTGGCTGCCGGAAATTCAAATGCACTTATTGGTGCGGAGAATGAGTTGATGGCATCTTGTGAAAAGACAAGAGATCTCTATATACTGCTTATGAGGTTACCGGTTGCCCTTAAACGAATGGCTGAGACAAAGATAGAGCAGGG
>CAVIKQ010000055.1:972-10816 GCA_963643305.1 Eggerthellaceae bacterium | reverse complement strand
AAATGGTATTCTTATTGGTTGAAAAACAGATTCTTTCACTCGGAACCAGATGGTAGAGAGCCTTTTACCATTGTAATTCCACCTCCAAACGTAACAGGTGTGCTCCACATGGGTCACATGCTTAACAATACTATTCAGGATGTGCTTGTGAGAAGGGCAAGGATGAAGGGTAAGAATGCCTGCTGGGTTCCCGGAACAGACCACGCTTCTATTGCAACGGAGGCCAAGGTTGTTGCAAAGTTAAAGGAACAGGGGATTGAGAAGAGTTCGCTAACAAGGGATGAGTTTATGAAGCATGCCTGGGAATGGAAAGAGAAGCATGGAGGCATTATACTTGAGCAGCTTAAGAAGCTTGGTGCCTCTTGTGATTGGGAGAGAACCAAATTTACTATGGATGAGCCTCTTAGCAAAGCAGTTATAAATACATTTGTGTATTTTTACAAAAAAGGACTTATCTACAGAGGGGTAAGAATGGTTAACTGGGATCCGGAGGGGCTTACGGCAGTCAGCGATGAGGAGGTTATCCATAAAGAGACAAAATCGCACCTTTACTATCTAAGATATTTCATTGAAGAGAACGGCAAACCGTCTGACAAGTTCCTTACTATTGCAACTACCCGTCCTGAGACCATTATGGCCGATGCTGCAATCTGTATTAATCCGGCAGATGAGCGTTACCATTGGCTAAAGGGGAAAAAGGTTTATATTCCGTTGTTGAACAAGGCAATACCTGTAATAGAGGACAGCTATGTGACCATGGATTTTGGTACAGGTTGTTTAAAGGTTACACCGGCTCACGACATTAACGACTATGAGATTGGGATAAGGCATAACCTCCCTGTACTGGATATTATAGATGAGCACGGCCGTCTTAACGAGAAGGCTGTGATTTTAGTTGGAGAGGACCGGTTTGTGGCCCGCAAGAAGATTGTAAAGATGTTGGAGGAGGCAGGCAATTTGGAGAAGACAGAGGACTATACATCTCCTGTAGGCCATTCTGAGAGGACAAATGCCGTAATCGAGCCAAAGCTCTCAATGCAGTGGTTCCTAAAGATGGACGGTTTGGCAGAGAGAGCCCTTAAAGATGTAATGGATGACAAGATTAAGCTTATTCCCGATAAATTCAAGAATACCTACCGTCATTGGATGGAGAATGTTAGGGACTGGTGTATTTCACGTCAGTTGTGGTGGGGACAGAGAATCCCTGCATACTATCTTCCCGATGGAAGGTTTGTTGTAGAGGCAACTTTGGAGGAGGCTTTGGAGGCTGCCCGTAAATTGGATGCAAATATCAAGGCAGAAGATTTAAGGCAGGATGATGATGTGTTGGATACATGGTTCTCCTCTTGGCTGTGGCCTATCTCTGTGTTCGATGCATCCAAACCAGGATTCCCAAACAAAGAACCTAACAAGGACTTGGCATATTATTATCCTACAAATGATCTTATTACAGCTCCGGAGATTCTGTTTTTCTGGGTTGCGAGAATGATAATGGCCGGAAACGAGTTTATGGGAGATGTGCCGTTCAAGAATGTATATCTGACCGGTATTGTAAGGGATAAGTTGGGCAGGAAGATGTCAAAGTCTCTTGGTAACTCTCCCGATCCCATAAAACTCATGGAGGAGTATGGAGCAGATGGTGTTAGAGTTGGGATGTTGCTTTGCAGCTCTGCCGGCAACGATATTCTGTTCGATGAGAGTCAGGTTGAGCAGGGGAGGAACTTTGCCAACAAGATTTGGAACGCTTACAGGCTTGTAATGGGATGGGAGGTTGATGAAAACGCCAAACCGTTTGCTGCGGCCGAGGTTGCTGTAAAATGGTTTGAAAGCAAGCTGAACCATACCCTTTCTGTGATGGATGAGCAGTTTGACAAGTTCAGACTTTCAGATTCTCTGATGACAGTATATAAATTCTTCTGGGATGATTTCTGCGCTTGGTACTTGGAGGCTGTAAAACCTGCATATCAGACAAAGATAGACAGAGTTACATATAATGCTACGGTTAAGTTCTTTGATGCACTACTTAAGATGCTGCACCCATATATGCCGTTCATTACAGAGGAGTTATGGCAGAATCTTGAACCAAGGAAAGAGGGTGAGACAATTATGCTTGCCATGATGCCCTCTGCCGGAGAGTTTTCTACAGATATCATGGCAGAGTTTGATATTGCATCAAATGCTGTAATGAATGTAAGGAACATACGTCAGAGCAAGAACATCTCTCCAAAAGAGGCTTTGGAACTCTTTGTAAAGCAGCCTTACAGCGGATTGATGAACCCTGTTGTAGAAAAATTGGGTAACATATCTGCCATTAGGATTGTTGATACATTTGACTCCCAGGCTCAGGGGGTTAATTTTATGGTTGGTACAACAGAGTTCTTTGTTCCTCTCGCAGACCACATAAATGTAGCGGAGGAGCTGGCAAAGATGCAGAAAGAGCTTGAATATCAGGAAAAATTCCTTGCAGGTGTTATGGCAAAACTGTCTAACGAGAAGTTTGTAAGCAAGGCGCCAGCAAAGGTTATTGAGCTTGAAAACAAGAAGAAAGCGGATGCGGAGAGCAAGATAGAGAGCCTTAAAGGGCGTATTGCACAATTGAAGTAAAAGAGATGGAATACAAAGGACTGAATAATGCTCAGGTAGAGGAGAGCAGACAGAAACATGGCAGCAATATCCTTACCCCTCCAAAGAGGGAGAGCTGGATAAAGATGTTGTTAGACAAGTTTAAAGACCCTATAATAAAACTGCTCCTTTTTGCAACCCTCCTGTCGCTTGTTACAGGTTATTTTAATGGCTCAATGATAGAGAGCTTTGGAATCATCATTGCCGTATTCCTTGCAACGTTCTTGTCGTTTATAAATGAGTATAAGGCAGGTAAAGAGTTTGATATCCTTAATAAGATGAATGACAAGGAGCTTGTTAAGGCATACAGAGAGGGGGGAATAAAACAGATACCAAAGGATGAACTTGTTGTTGGAGATATAGTTGTGGTAGAAAGAGGAGATGAGATTCCGGCAGACGGCACACTGCTCCACTCAATGGATCTTAGTGTTAATGAAAGTTCTCTTAACGGAGAATCAAAACCTTCAACAAAGACTCACTCTAAAGTTATGGATTTCAAGGGGGCGTACTCCCCAAATAATCTTTATAGAGGGACAACGGTGTCTGAGGGAGATGGTGTTATGGAGGTAACTGCGGTGGGAGACAATACGGAGATTGGGAAGACCGCACGTCAGGCAAGCGAGCTTACCGGAGCTGAGACACCTCTCAATAAACAGCTGAACAAGTTAGGAAAGGTTATCTCTGTTGTAGGTTTGAGTATTGCTGTGATTACATTTGCAGCTCTTGTGGTTAGAGATATAGTTTTGGGCATTCTTACATTGGAGCTTACCCTAAATAATCTTACTGTTCTGCTCAACTTCTTTATGATAGCGGTTACACTTATAGTTGTTGCCGTACCGGAGGGATTGGCAATGAGCGTAACGTTGAGCCTTGCATACAGTATGCGTAAGTTAACTGCTAACAATGCGTTAGTTAGAAAGATGCATGCATGCGAGACAATGGGTGCTACAACGGTAATCTGCACAGACAAGACAGGTACCCTTACACAGAACAGAATGACTGTAGACTATTCGTCGTTTCAGCAGGGTGATGATTTTTACAAACAGGTAGCATTAAATTCAACAGCCTTTTTAGAGGAGAGGGCAGATGGTGAGGTTGAGCCTGTAGGCAACCCTACAGAGGGTGCCCTGTTATTACATATTAAAGAGCAAGGATTTGATTATGAGAAGATAAGAGCTTCTTTTAAGATAGTAAAACGTTTGCAGTTCTCAACAGAACGCAAATATATGGCAACGGTGGTTGACCTTGAAAATCCTTTGAAACTTACCCTCTACGTAAAGGGGGCACCTGAGATTATCCTTGGAAAATGTGCTCTGTCTAATGACGAGAGAGAGATGATATTTGCAGAGATAAAAAAATATCAGTTTAAAGGTAACAGGTGTATAGCTTTTGGATTAAAGGAGATAGAGCTTTTGGATGCGTCTGACATTGGCATTGAGGAGCTTTGTAATAAAAATGACCTTACTTACACAGGTTTTGTGGCTATTGCAGATCCAATAAGAAGCGATGTGCCTGATGCTATGCGTTGTTGTCTTAATGCCGGAATCAATGTAAAGATTGTTACCGGAGATACCTCACTTACTGCTATTGAGATTGCAAAACAGGCCGGTCTATGGAAAGAGACAGACAACGATTCCAACTATATTACAGGGGCAGATTTTCAGCAGCTGCCAGACAAGGAGGCGTTAGCTGCTGCTCTTAGGATTAAGGTCATGTCTCGTGCAAGACCTGCAGACAAGATGCGTCTTGTAAGGTTGTTGCAGCAGCATGGCGAGGTTGTGGCGGTTACAGGGGACGGTACCAACGATGCACCTGCACTAAACTATGCAGATGTTGGATTGGCAATGGGTTCCGGCACAGCAGTGGCAAAGGAGGCAAGTGATATAATCTTGTTAGACGATTCTTTTGCAAGTGTTACAAAAGCGGTGCAGTGGGGAAGGTCTATATATCTTAATATTCAGAAATTCATACAGTTCCAGCTTACTATAAATGTAGTGGCTCTGTGTACTGCATTAATAGGTCCTTTTATTGGCATTGAGTTTCCTCTTACTGTAACACAGATGTTGTGGGTAAACCTTATAATGGATACCTTTGCTGCATTGGCTCTTGCAACAGAACCCTCTTACAAAGATGTTATGGAGAAACAGCCGAGAAACATAAACGATTTTATCATTACAAAAGGGATGTGCGGAACTATTTTTGGATGGGGAATCTTCTTTCTTGTTGTATTGATAGGGCTACTGGTGTGGTTTAACAGAAATAATGACATGGGTATTCATGAACTATCTGTGTTTTTTTCTATATTTGTTATGCTGCAATTTTGGAATATGTTAAATGCAAGGACATTAGGCTCAAATCGTTCGGCATTTTACGGACTTGCAAAAAACAGGTCGTTCCTGTTTATTGCGCTAACGATTGTTGTTTTGCAGATTGTGATTGTTCAGTTTGGAGGGGGCTTCTTTAGGACATCTCCGCTTACTGTTACAGAGTGGGTCTACATTATAGCCGGAACATCTGCAGTATTGTGGATAGGGGAGATTTACAGGGCTTTAATGAGGTGTTTTAAAAGATAGAACCTTCTTTTGGAGAAAAAGCATTATGATTGTATCTGAAACAGAGATAGAGGTAAGGTATTATGAGACAGACCTTATGGGAATAGTACACCACTCAAATTATATAAGATATTTTGAGTGTGGAAGACATCGGTTGCTCGTAGATTACGGATTACCTATAGAGAAGATTGAGGCAGCAGGGATTATGCTGCCTGTTGCCCAGGTAGAGTGCAATTATAAGATTCCTGCACGGATGGGAGATATTTTAAGGGTTGTCTCTACAATAAAGACTAAGCCTTTGGCAAGGATTATAGTTGATTCACAGATATATAATCAGCACAATGAATTGGTCTGTACAGGTAAGGTAATGCTTGGGTTTATCCATTCCGATACAAGAAAACCTACAAGAGCGCCCAAAATTTTTACAGATGTTTTTGACAGATATTTTGATTAGATAATTTTTAGGAACTATAATTTTTTGTATTATGCATAATATTCTTCTTTTTGGTAATCTTGGCGTTGGCGAGATTGTCATTATTGCACTTGTAGTTCTTCTTTTCTTTGGAGGCAAGAAGATACCTGAACTTATGAAGGGCTTGGGAAAGGGTGTAAAAAGTTTTAAGGAGGGGGTTAACGGCATTGAAAATGAGATAAATGCCGATACTGAAAAGAAAGAGGAGAAGAAATAGATTAAAATCTGCCGGATGAGCAACTCAGAGATGACATTTTGGGATCATCTGGATGAACTGCGAAAGGTCTTGTACAGGTCTGCCATTTTTTTGGTGGTCTTTATGCTTGTCTTTTTCAGCCTGAAGGATTTTCTGTTTGATTCTGTAATATTTGCCCCTACAAGTTCTGATTTTATTCTTTACAGGGGGATGGACAGAATCTTGCAGTGTCTGCACCTGTCTGCTTTGGAGCCGTTTTCTATTAAGCTCATAAATATAGAGTTGTCGGCTCAGTTCTTTATACATATAAGTACCTCTTTTTATTTTGGCTTGGTCTGTGCAACTCCAATAATATTGTACTTTCTGTGGGGGTTTATTTCACCGGCTCTCTATCCTAAAGAGATTAGGGCGGTAAAGAGAGCGTTCGGATTGTCGGGAATACTCTTTTTTATAGGGGTAATGGTTGGTTATTTTCTGGTATTTCCTCTTACATTGCGTTTTTTGGGAACATATCAGGTTAGTGAGTCTGTTGTTAATGAGATTTCCCTGCAATCATATATCTCTATGTTTGTGTGGCTGATACTTATTATGGGGGTTGTGTTCGAGCTTCCGTGTCTGGCTCTTTTGCTCTCCAAGTTTGGAATTATAAACAAGAGTCTGCTTAAAAAGTACAGAAAGCATGCTTTTGTAATAATAATGGTTTTAGCTGCATTTATAACTCCATCGGGAGACCCGTTCACTCTTTTTGCTGTTGCAATGCCAATCTATTTTCTATATGAGGTGAGTATTCTGCTATGTTCGGAAGGGGAGAAGGATAAAACCGAAGCTGAGGATGAGGAGAATGAGAATGAGAATGGAATTGATATGCAAAAGGAGGATGGCAGCAATGATAATGACAGCTATACAGAGACTGATAACGGTGTTGAGGGGATTAATGACATAAATGATGGGAATATTGGAGGAGAAAGATGATTTCAATAAATAATTTGACTCTCTCTTTTGGCGGTTTCGATCTGCTTAAGGAGATAAATTTTCATATAAGCGACAATGACAGGATTGGTCTTGTTGGCAAGAACGGTGCGGGTAAATCTACATTGCTGAAACTTATTCTGGGGATTAATACTCCAACGCATGGCAGTGTGATGGTTCCTCCCGGAGTGAATATTGGCTACCTGCCGCAGATTATGGAGCATGCAAAGGGTAAGACCGTTCTAAATGAGACTCTTACAGCTTTTGATTCACTTTTTAAGATGCATGAGAGATTGGAGGTTATTGGAAGAGAGCTTGGGGAGAGGAGAGATTACGAGAGCAAATCTTATCATAATCTTATGGTAGAGATGAACGAGCTTAACGACAGGATTACTATAATGGAGGATGAACCTGTTGAATCTAAGGCTGTTAAGGTGCTAAAAGGATTGGGATTCAAGGAGAATGAGCTTGAAAGGCAGACATCTACATTCAGCCAAGGGTGGAACATGCGTATTGAGCTTGCAAAGATACTGCTTAAGGCTCCTGATCTGCTTTTGCTTGATGAGCCTACCAATCATCTTGATATTGAGTCTATCGAATGGTTTGAGGATTATCTTAAAGGGTTTAAGGGGGCGATTGTTGTAATATCGCACGACCGTAAGTTCTTGGATAATGTTACCAAGCGTACCGTTGAGATAATGCTGGGCAAGATTTACGACTATAAGGTGCCTTATACTAAATACAAGGAGCTTAGGAGAGAGCGCATGGAACAGCAGCGTGCCGCGTATGAGAACCAGCAGCGCATGATTGAAAAGACAGAGGATTTTATTGAGCGTTTCAGATATAAGGCTACAAAGAGCAACCAGGTACAAAGCCGTATAAAGCAGCTTGAAAAATTAGATATTATTGAGGTTGATTTAGAGGATAAAGCTGCACTTAATATTAAGTTCCCTCCGGCTCCGAGAAGCGGAAATGTGGTTTTTGAGTGCAAGGATGCAACTATAGGTTATGGCACAAAGGTTATTCTTAATAATGTGGAGATTACCATAGAAAGAGGGGAGAAGGTTGCTTTTGTTGGGCGTAACGGGGAGGGAAAGTCTACGCTTATGAAAATCATTACGGGCGAACTCTTCCCCATAAGTGGGCTTGCCAAGTTAGGATATAATGTTGACATGGGTTATTTTGCACAGAATCAGGAGGATGTGTTAGATAAACAGGATACCGTATTTGGAACATTAGACAGAATAGCCGTTGGAGACATTAGAACCAAATTAAGGGATATTCTTGGGGCATTCCTCTTTAAGGGGGAGGATATAGAGAAAAAGGTTGCAGTGTTGAGCGGTGGGGAGCGTGCCCGTTTGGCCATGGCAAAACTTATGTTGCGCCCTCATAACCTGTTGGCATTGGATGAGCCTACAAACCACATGGATCTGCTCTCAAAAGATCTGCTTAAACAGGCTTTGCAGGCATACGATGGTACAATTATAATAGTATCGCACGACAGAGATTTTTTGGATGGTCTTGTGAGTAAGGTCTATGAGTTTAAGGATGGTAGAGTTAAGGAACATCTTGGCGGTATAAACGATTTCCTTATGCGCAAGAGGTTAGAAAACCTGCATGAGATTGAACGGAAGGAGGTTAAACCTGCTGTACAAGAACAGCCTGATAAAAAAGATCAGCCTCTTGGACACTCCTCAAACAGAGCTTCTAAACGAGAGATTCCTATACTGACAGCCCGGCAGCAGCGTGAATTGGAGAAAGAGATAAGAACGGCTAAAAACAGGGTGAAAAAGATAGAGGAGGAGATTGATGTGTTTGAGGGGAAGAAGAAAGCTATTGAGGATGAACTGTCATTAGGAGGAACTCCTCAGAAGATGGAGGAACTTTATACTCAGTATGAGGAGGTTGGGAAAAAATTAGAAGAAACCATGGAGGTGTGGTCTACAGAGCAGGAGAAGTTAGATAATTTGATAAATAATTGAGAATAAACAGTATGGCAGATTTTAAAGACAATGGAAAGCCTTTTGCAAAAAGAGGTTTTGAGAGAAAAGGTTTTGAGAGAAAAGATTTTAACAAGAGAGAGAATAGAAAAAGTTTTGCCGAAAAAAGAGATGGCAGGAAGCACGGTTTTGAGAATAGAACCCATATAGAAGAGAGTACAGACAGGGTTAACTATCTTTTTGGAATGCATCCTGTTATAGAGGCTGTTACATCAGACAAGAAGATAGAGAAGGTCTTCTTTAAAAAAGGGATGGAGGGGGAGCAGTTTCATACGTTGTTAGATCTTATTATGGCCAAGTCAATCCCCTTTCAGTTTGTTCCGGGAGAGAAGTTAGAAAAGATGGTTAGGGGGAGACATCAGGGGGTGGTTGCCACAATATCTACAGTTGATTATGTCTCAATAGAGGATTGTGTGAAACATGCACACAACAGAGATAAAGCACCTCTATTTCTTATATTGGATGGAATAACAGATGTGCGCAATTTTGGCGCAATAGCCCGTACAGCGGAGTGTGCAGGGGTAAATGCTATAATTATCCCGGCAAAGGGGGGAGCCTCAATTACTCCCGATTCCATAAAAACATCTGCAGGAGCGCTCCTTAAAATGGATGTCTGTAAAGTGCCTAATCTTAAAACAGCTCTCTACTATTTAAAAGAGAGTGATATAGATATTGTTGTTGCAACAGAAAAGGCAGATAATTATATCTATTCGGCAGATTTGAAACGTCCTGTGGCAATAGTTATGGGGGCAGAGGATAAAGGAGTTTCTCCTGTAATCCGCCAAATGGCAACATCTGAGGTTAGGATTCCAATGCAAGGCAGTATAGGTTCTCTTAATGTCTCTGTAGCGTGTGGAGTTGCATTATACGAGGTTTTAAGGCAAAGATTGTTTTAAAAGTCAGATGGTTCTTAGGATATTATTTATTAAATTTGCAAGGTATTAGTAGCACATATAAACATATTTATCTATGAAAAAATCCATTCTATTTTTACTTTTTTGTCTGTTTGTAACAGTTGCGTTGGGTCAGTCAC
>CAVIKQ010000055.1:0-962 GCA_963643305.1 Eggerthellaceae bacterium | reverse complement strand
CGCAAATTCTATTGTATGTACGCTGTGGGATATGAGGGTTATCCTATGGATTATTGGATTATAGTAGACCTTAATAAGATGGAGTTTGAGCATAGTATTAAGGGGGATAATGACGATGAGCCCAATCCTAAAATTGTTGACTATAAGAAAACCTCCAAAGGGGAGTCTTTCAATACTTTGTATCATGGAATGAAAACTCCGTATGTCATTAGTCCCAAGAGAGAGGACGGAACATATGTCGTCTCTATGGGAGATTTGAGTAATGGTGGTGTGCAAGAAGTCTTTACATTGGATGAGAAACAGCAGCAAGAGTATATTGAAGCCCATAAAATTAAAGATGAGGGGAGTAACAGTAAGACAACTGTTAATAAAGGCACTCCGGTAGACAAGGTGAAAGATGGTGCTAAAAATCTTCTCAATAAGGGGAAGAATGTATTTAAGAAGAAAGAGAAATAAATGAAGCCTGATAAAGATCAAAACGGGTGAAACGGCAGATAGGCTGTTTTACCCGTTTTCTCTAAACAGACAACAGACTATTGCGGTTGCTATGGCCGCATTTAAAGATTCCGATGCAGGTGCTCCTGTTGCAGGGTAGGGAGGAATGAAAAGCCTTTCCTTTATGCACTTTTCTACCCTTTTACTAATGCCGTCAGATTCGTTTCCAATTACAATAATGCCATTTTTTGTAAGGGTTTTTCTGTGGATATTCTCTCCGTGCAAAAATGTTCCGTAAACAGGTAATCCCTTATTAGATAGTGATATAATAGCTTCTGTAAGGTCGTTGCAGTAAATGATTTTTTTTCTGAATATTGCACCCATTGTAGCCTGAACAACCTTTGGGTTATATAATTCTACCGTCTGCTCTGATGCAAATATGGCATCTACGCCATACCAGTCTGCAATTCTTATTATGGTCCCAAGGTTGCCGGGGTCTTTAATATCGTCTAATGCAAGATACAGAC
>CAVIKQ010000054.1:0-10877 GCA_963643305.1 Eggerthellaceae bacterium | reverse complement strand
ATGGTTGGAGTTTGGGTCTGATGCAAAGAATCTGAGTACCCATTTCTACTATGCTTCTTTAAAATGCAAAAACAGGTTCATAAGAGATTACTTTAGGATGGACCTCCTTATAAGAAACTACAAGGTAGAGTATATCTCCTCAAAGGCCGGCAATGAGACCCCAAAATATTGCATATACCCCTCAAACTTTAGCAAATTGAGTGAGGATGCTCTTTTATTTGAAGAGTTGGAGCCTATTTTTTCTACTCCCGATATTCTAAAGAAGGAGGAGATGCTTGACAATCTTAAATGGAACAGGCTCAATGAGATGGTTCCATACGGAGAGTTCAGCATAGATGTCATTCTAATTTTCCTTGCCAAGCTGATGCTGATAGACAGATGGAACAAGTTAGATGCAGAAAAGGGAGCCAAACTGTTCAAGCAGTTGGTTGATGAGGTTAAGGGAACATACAAAGCAGAATAGAGAATCTGCCAATGAATTAAATCGAAAAGTAAAAAAATTTTAACAATATGAAAACCACAGGAAAAGTCATAGGCATCATTTCTAACCTTGTTACTGTTGAGGTTAATGGTCCGGTGGCGCAAAATGAAATTTGTTTCATTAAGACGGGAGAGATACGTCTTATGGCTGAGGTTATCAAGGTTGGAGGCAAGAATGCCTACGTACAGGTTTACGAGAGTACCAGAGGTGTAAAAAATGGTTGTGATGTTGAATTTGAGGGGTATATGCTGGAGGTTACTCTTGGACCAGGGCTTCTTTCGAGCAACTATGACGGACTTCAGAACAACTTGGCTACAATGGAGGATGTATTCCTAAAAAGAGGTGAATACACAGCTCCGTTAGACAGCGAAAAATTATGGGAGTTTACACCTATTGCCAAACAGGGCGACAAAGTAGTTGCAGCAGACTGGCTTGGAGAGGTAAAGGAGGGTTGGCTGCCTCATAAAATAATGGTGCCGTTCTCTTTTAAAGGCGAATATATAGTTAAAAGTGTAAATCCGGCAGGAGAATACAGGATAAACGATACTATAGCGCTCCTTACAAACGAAGAGGGAGAAGATCTGAATGTTACAATGGTGCAGAAATGGCCTGTAAAGGTTGCCATTGGCGGCTATGTAGAGAAGCCTCGCCCTTACAGAGTTATGGAGACCTGCGTAAGATGTATAGATACGCTCAATCCTATAGCCGAAGGGGGTACAGGCTTCATTCCCGGCCCTTTTGGGTGCGGCAAGACCGTGCTGCAGCATGCCATTGCAAAACAGGGTGAGGCCGATGTTATCATAATGGCTGCCTGCGGTGAGCGAGCAAACGAAGTGGTGGAGATTTTTACCGAGTTCCCTGAATTGGTTGATGCCAGAACAGGCAGAAAACTTATGGAGAGGACAACAATCATCTGTAACACATCAAATATGCCTGTTGCGGCACGTGAGGCATCTGTCTACACCGCAATGACCATTGGAGAGTATTACAGGGCAATGGGTCTTAAAGTTCTGCTTCTTGCAGACTCAACCTCCCGTTGGGCACAGGCTCTTAGGGAGATGTCTAACAGAATGGAGGAGCTCCCCGGTGCAGATGCGTTCCCTGTAGACCTTCCTGCAATCATATCTAACTTCTATTCGAGAGCAGGTATTGTAAAACTTAACAGCGGAGCAACTGGTTCCGTTACATTTATCGGAACAGTATCACCTGCCGGCGGTAACCTTAAAGAGCCTGTTACCGAGTCTACAAAGAAGACAGCAAGATGTTTCTATGCGTTAAGCCAGAATCGTGCAGACAGAAAACGTTACCCTGCGGTTGACCCTATAGATTCATATTCAAAATATTTAGAATACCCTGAGATTGTTGAGTATTTAGACAAAAAGATGGGCACAGGCTGGGTAGAGAAGGTACAGAGCGCAAAGAATATAATTATAAGAGGTAAGGAGGCATTTGAACAGATTAACATCTTGGGAGATGATGGCGTTCCAATGGAGTATCATCTAAGATATTGGAAATCTGAGCTTATCGACTTCATTATCCTTCAACAGGATGCCTTTGATGCAATTGACGCCACCTGTCCAATGGAGAGACAGGAGTTCATGTTAGACAAAGTGCTTGAGATATGCAACACCCCATTTGAGTTTGAGACATTTGAGGAGGTTGGCACATTCTTCAAATCATTGGTAAACATTATGCGTCAGATGAACTACTCGGAGTTCAAGAGCAATGACTTTAACAAATATCTTAACCAGTTAGACGAGACAGTTGCCAAAGTGCAAACCGGTCTGGCAAGTTAATATTAAGCAGTGTTATGGCAAACAAAGCATTTCAAAGAATATATACAAGGTTGGAAGCAATTACAAAAGCCACAGTATCTCTTAGAGCAGAGGGTGTTTCCAACGATGAGCTTGCAACAGTAGAGGGCAAGCTCGCACAGGTGGTTAAATTAAAGGGGGATCTGGTGACACTTCAGGTGTTTTCCGGTACAGAGGGTATCCCTACAGATGCAGAGGTGGTCTTTTTGGGTGAACCCCCTGCACTTAACGTAAGCGAGGAGCTTGCAGGACGTTTCTTTAACGCATACGGAGAACCTATAGATGGCGGTCCTGCTGTAGAGGGTGAAAAAAGATATATTGGAGGTCCAAGCGTTAACCCGTACAAGAGGAAACAGCCCTCACAGCTGATTCCTACCGGTATTGCCGGTATAGACCTTAACAATACTATTGTATCGGGACAGAAGATTCCTTTCTTTGCAAACGCAGACCAACCATATAACCAGGTAATGGCCAACGTTGCCCTGAGAGCAGATGTTGACAAGATTATCTTGGGAGGTATGGGGCTTTCGAACGACGATTATCTCTATTTTAAGCAGATGTTTGAAAATGCCGGAGCGCTTAACAAGATTATAAGTTTTGTAAACACAACTGAGCAGCCTCCTGTTGAGCGTCTGCTTATTCCCGATATGGCACTTACGGCAGCGGAATATTTTGCCGTAGACAAGAACGAGAAAGTACTTGTGCTTCTTACAGATATGACCTTGTATGCAGATGCGCTCTCCATTGTGAGCAACCGTATGGACCAGATTCCTTCAAAGGATTCAATGCCCGGTTCGCTATACTCAGACTTGGCAAAGATTTACGAGAAGGCTGTGCAGCTTCCTGCCGGAGGCTCAATTACCATCATAGCTGTAACAACGCTTAATGACGGTGATATTACCCATGCCATACCGGACAACACAGGTTATATTACAGAGGGTCAGCTCTTTTTAAGACACGATACCGATACAGGAAAGACAATTATAGACCCGTTCCGTTCACTTTCTCGTCTTAAACAGCTTGTAATTGGAAAGCAGACAAGAGAGGATCACAGCCAGGTTATGAATACCGGTGTACGTCTCTACGCAGATGCGGCCAACGCCAAAACAAAACTGGAGAACGGATTTGACCTTAGCGACTACGATTTAAGATGTTTGGAATATGCCAAAGATTACTCAACAAGACTGTTGTCTATTGATGTAAACATCCCTATTAACGAGATGTTGGATACAGCTTGGGAGCTGTTTGGCAAATACTTTAAACCACAGGAGCTTGGTATTAAACAGAATCTTGTAGATAAATACTGGAAAAGTGCCGAATAATTAAACAGTTATGGCTATAAAATTTCAATTTAACAAAACCTCGCTCAATGAGCTGAACAAGCAGTTGAAGGTGCGCACCAACGCTCTTCCAACGCTTAAGAACAAGGAGAGCGCATTGAGAATGGAGGTAAAAAGGGCTAAGCAGAGCAGCGAATCTTTAGTTAAGGAATTAGAGAGCAAGCTGAAAGCGTACGCCTATATAGCTGCACTGTGGAATGAATTTGAGCCTGGTCTCATACGGGTAAAGGATGTACAACTGAGAACCGAAAAGATAGCAGGTGTAAAGGTACCTGCCTTAGAGGGTGTTGAATATGATGTAAAGGCGTTTGATATATTTAAAAAACCGCTCTGGTACACAGATGGCGTTGAGATATTAAAGAGCCTTGCACAGATAGGCATCGAATCTGAAATCTATCTTAAAAAGATGCATCTTTTGGATTTTTCCCGTAAAAAGACAACGCAGAAGGTAAACCTTTATGAAAAGGTTCAGATTCCGGGATATCAGGAGGCTATAAGAAAGATTAAACGGTACATGGAAGATGAGGAGAACCTCTCTAAAGCCTCTCAGAAGATTGTTAAGACAAGACATGCAGCAGAGGAAGAGGAGGAGGAGATGTTACAGAAAAAGGAGGTAAATCATGATTAAGAGGATGACAAAATACACCTTTGTGCTCTTCCATGAGGATGTTGAAGGATTCCTCTCAAATCTTATGGATTTGGGGGTGGTAGATATTACAAGAAGCAAGAGAGGTGTTGATGCAGTTTCTAAAGATAAGTTTGATGAGATAGAAAGATGTCACAGACTTGTAAAAAGATTGGAATCTGCATATGGCAACCTAATTGCAGATTATGAGAAAGAGAAAAAGGGGTATGCAGCTCCCACATCTCTAAGCATTGATGGCGTTGTTTACTCTAACAGCTCTAATAATGAAGAGGTTGTAAAGGTTGTTACCAATAAGCTGAACAGATTGGACAGCTTAAAGATTGCACTTAAAACTGCAACGCAGGCACTATCTGAATCCAAGCCGTGGGGCGAATTCAACCTGTTGGATATAGAGAGAATAAAGGAGCTTGGCCTTGCATGCAATTTCTATACTGTCTCTAACAAACGGTACAGCTCTGAATGGGAGAGCAGATATGCAATACAGATTCTCAATGAGGAGAATAACAATGTATATTTTATTGTGGTGGGAGATAACAAGGGGTTCCCTGTTCCATCTGCCAAATTCCCTGCAAAACCTGCATCTGTAATAGAGTCTGAAATTGCAGATATAGAGTCTGAAATTGCCAAAACAGAGGCAGAAATCCTCTTTTTGAACAGTCTGAAGGATAAAATAGATTCATATAGTGCAGAGCTGTTCTCCAATTTGGATGTTTACCTTGCCAAACAGGGTTCTAAAAAGGAGGCAGAGGAGACAATTGTTGTTTTTGAGGGGTTTGCTCCAACAGAGATAGATGAAAAGGTGGCATCTTTCTTAAATGACAACAGCGTATATTATTTCTCAGATGCAGCAAAAACAGAGGACAACCCTCCTATCCAGCTAAAAAACAACTTTTTTGCAAAGTTGTATGAGCCTATAGGTGAGCTGTATATGCTTCCTACATACGGAGAGCTTGATTTAACAATCTTCTTTGCCCCGTTCTATATGCTGTTCTTTGGGCTGTGTCTTGGAGATATGGGCTATGGGCTTGTGCTTGTGCTTACAGGTCTGTTTGTAAACTTTAAGGTTAAGGAGTATGCCAACTACGGCAAATTGGTTGCATGGTTGGGATTTGGCTCCATTATAATGCCCGCACTGAACGGAACATTCTTTGGAGCAAAGATTTACGACCTCTTCCCTGCTTTTGGAGATCTGCGCAACGTACTCTTTGACGATATGAAGATGTTCTGGTTTGCAATTATATTTGGTATTGTACAGATAGTATTTGCCAGAATAGTAAATGCAATCTACAGAATGAAAAACGAGGGCTTTACGGCAGGACTTGGAAATATAGGATGGGCTCTGCTCATTACATGGGTATCTTTCTGGTATTACTATAACCAGATAGGGGCAACAATGCCGGCATGGGCCGGTCCGTTTATATGGGTAGGTTTGGCTCTCATACTCCTATTCTCGTCTGACAGCAAGAATATCATTGTAAGAATTTTTAAAGGGACAACATCTCTGTACGATGTAACAGGGGTATTTGGCGATACCCTCTCCTACATACGTCTGTTTGGACTTGGTACGGCCGGTGGTATCCTTGGATATGTAGTAAACTCTGTTGCAGTGCAGCTTGGAGCTATTCCATATCTTGGATGGTTCTTTATGGTTCTTATGCTTGTTGTAGGGCATACTGCCGTACTGATGCTGTCATCTCTTGGCGCATTTGTACACCCAATGCGTCTTACATTTGTAGAGTTCTACAAAAATGCAGGATTTGAGGGTGGAGGAAGGGAGTATTCTCCATTAAAACGAAGCAGAAAATAACTGAATAATAACTAAAACAATAAAAATAAATTATTATGGAACAATTACCATTCTTTTTGGCCTATACCGGCCTCGCATTTATGTTGGCTCTGTCTTGTATAGGCAGTACATACGGAGTGACAATTGGCGGTAACGCTACCATTGGAGCTCTTAAGAAAAATCCCGATATTTTTGGTAAGTCTATGATTCTTTGTGCTCTTCCTTCTACACAGGGTCTGTATGGATTTGCCGGATTCTTCCTTATGTTGGGCAATCTTTCTGCAAGAACATCTTTATCTTTAAATGCCTCTCTTGCTGTGCTTACAGCAGGCTTGGCCTTAGGTATTGTAGGTTTCTTCTCTGCAATAAAGCAGGCCAGCCTTGTTGCCAACGGTATAAACGAGATGAGTAACGGTAACGATGTATTTGGCAAGACCTTGATATTGGCTGTATTCCCTGAGTTGTATGCAATTCTAACCTTTGCTGCAGCATTCTTGGCTCTTCCTGCATAAGGATTTTCATCAACTTCATTAAACATAGTAAGAAGACGGTCATTATTTTTTGGCCGTCTTCTTTGTTATATCTCTGCATTTTCTTGCTATCTTTGCAGCTCACACTAACAATTATTTGTTATGACACTAATCAAATCCATATCGGGAATAAGGGGTACCGTAGGTGGCAATATCGGTGATGCGCTTACCCCTATAGACGTTGTAAAATTCACATCTGCATACGCCACAGAGCTTAGAAAGAGACTTCCCGGCAGGGAGCGTTACAGGGTTGTTGTAGGAAGGGATGCCAGAATATCGGGCAAGATGGTTGAAAATCTTGTGTGCGGGACACTGCTTGCATGCGGAATTGATGTGATAGATGCAGGTTTGGCCTCTACACCAACAACAGAGATGGCTGTAATTTTTGAGAAGGCAGACGGAGGCATTATCCTAACTGCATCTCACAACCCCAAGCAATGGAATGCGCTCAAACTGCTAAACCAAAGAGGCGAATTCTTAACGGCAGAGGAGGGGGAAAACCTGCTTAGAACAGCCGAAGCAGAGGATTTTAGATTTGTTGAGATAGACAGCATAGGCAAGATTGAGCATAAAGAGTTTACAATGCAGCATATTAACGCCGTGTTGGAGCATCCTCTTGTAGACAGGAGGGCAATAAGAGATGCTCATTTTAAGGTGGTATTGGATGCTGTAAACTCTGTTGGAGGCTGCACAATGCCAAAATTACTGGAAGCCCTTGGGGTTGAATGTGTTGAACTTAATTGTAATCCTTCAGGGGAGTTTGCCCACAATCCAGAACCGCTTCCTGCAAACCTTGTTGGGCTATGCAATAAAGTTGTGGAGGAGAGGGCAGATCTTGGAATCTCTGTAGACCCGGATGTAGACAGGCTTGCTCTTATATGTGAGACAGGAAAGCCGTTTGGAGAGGAGTACACCTTGGTTTCCGTTGCAGATTATGTGCTTTCTCACAAGAGGGGAGATACGGTTTCTAATTTATCTTCATCAAGAGCTTTAAAGGATATAACCGAAGCTCATGGCGGAAAACATTTCTCGGCAGCTGTGGGTGAGGTTAATGTAACTACAAAGATGAGGGAGGTTAATGCTGTGATTGGAGGGGAGGGAAACGGAGGTGTAATATTTCCCGATCTTCACTACGGAAGAGATGCCTACATAGGCATTGCCCTGTTCCTTAGCAATTTAGCGCAAAAAGGAATTAAAGCATCGGAGCTAAGAGCCTCGTATCCAAACTATTATATATCAAAAAACAGAGTGGAGCTTGCAGACAAGGCTCTCATTGAGAAGATATTTACAGAGATAAAGAGAATCTATGCAAAGGAGAGGATAACAGATATAGATGGGGTAAAGATAGATTTTGATGCAAGCAGAAAATGGGTACAGTTGAGGAAATCCAATACAGAGCCTATTATGAGAATCTATGCCGAAGCTCCAACAGAGAGGGAGGCAGATGAGCTTGCGGGGGAGATTATATCTGAAATTAAAAGGATAATAGCAAAATAGAGCGGCAAGATGTTTTCTTTTAGGACAACACCAATAGAGCAGCAGGAGGATTTAGTACTGTTACATGGCAAAATAGGGGTACTGTGCAATCAGTCTGCCTGGCATGCAGACAGCGGAGAGTATCTTTTTGACATACTCAAAAGGAGAGGCAATCTTAAAAGGATATTCATGCCGGAGCATGGTCTGTTTGCCGAGCAACAGGATCAGATAAAGATTGCAGATGGCAAAGGAGACCTCTACAGCAGATTCGCAGATGACGGGATAGAGGTAGTCTCGTTATATGGCAACTCGGAGGAATCTCTTACGGCAGATATTTGCAAGCTGACAGATCTCGATGCCCTTGTTGTTGAATTGCAGGATGTGGGGTGCAGATACTACACCTACCCATCTACGCTAAACAACATATTCAGAGTACTTAAAGAGAATGATACAAACCTGCATGTCTACATTGTAGATCATGCCAATCCGGCAGGAAGACAGGTAGAGGGGACAATGCTTAGAGCCGGATACCGTTCTTTCATAGGATTGGAGGGGATTTTACACAGGCATGGACTAACCTTTGGCGAGCTTGCCTACTATCTTTACAATGAGATGAATGCAAAGTTTCCGCTGCATATAATTTCGTATAAAGCCTATCCATATATCCTGTTGCCATGGAGCATTCCGCCATCGCCAAATTTTCCGGGTCTCTTTACCCCTATGCTCTATTGCGGGCAATGTCTGTGGGAGGGGACAAATGTAAGTGAAGGGCGCGGTACAACCAGACCTTTTGAGATATTTGGTGCTCCTTTCATGAAGCAGCTTACAGGCATGGGCAACAGATATAACGGGTGGAATCATAAGGATAGTCCGCTTTACGACAAAGGGGCTCTTGTGCGGTACATGGCATTTATTCCAACATTCCACAAATATAAAGATGAGTGTTGCTATGGGTTTCAGATATTGTTAAAACCCAATATGCAGTACAATTCGCTGGCACATAATTTGCGCATTATTAGGTTTGTACATGACAACTGCCATGATTTTGCATTCAGACCGGGTACATACGAGGCCGGCAATGACAAAACGGCAATTGAACTGCTTTTAGGTGACAAAGAGTTGCTTGATTATGTTAAGGGGGTGAACGGCAACAATGCAGAGGAGGAGTGGCAGGAGATAAAGGAGCATATAAAGGTAGAGGAGCAGAAATGGATAAAGAGGGTAAGGAGGTTTGCACTGTATGACGAACCTCTGTTCAGGGTAAAATAGTAATTTAATTTAAACAGATAACATTTAATAGAGTAAGTATGAATAATCCGGTTTTAAACGATAAAATCTTCAGACAATCGGAGTCTGAAAGAGTTTCATCTGCCGTAATGACAGTAAAAGGGACAATGACAAAAACATTATTGCTGCTGTTGATGGTTGCGGCAGGGGCAGCTTACACATGGAAAGTTTTTTATGAGTCATTGGATCCGTCATCTGTAACATCGTATATGTATAGCGGTCTGTTTGGCGGCTTTATTCTTGCAATGATAATCTCATTTGTACCTAAGACAGCACCATACCTTACACCGTTCTATGCGGCCGGAGAGGGTCTGTTCCTTGGCGGAATATCTGCCATGTTCAATACTGCATTTGCAGAGACCGCTCCCAACATCATATTCAATGCAGTAGCGCTTACGCTCCTTACGGCAGTGGTGATGTTTACCATCTACAGAAAAGAGATTGTAAAGGTTACAGACAAGTTTAGGAAAGTTATCCTTATATCGCTTACTACAATCCTAATCTACTACGTTGTATGTATGCTTTTAAGACTATTTGGGGTAAATCTTGATATTCTGTACGGAGGCAACATGCTGAGCATTATAATAAGCGTTGTAATTGTTGGAGTTGCTGCTTTTTCTCTGTTGCTCGATTTTGATTTTATTACAAAAGCATCACAGGCAGGTGCTCCAAAGTATATGGAGTGGTACGGAGCGTTTGGATTGGTTGTTACTCTTGTATGGCTATATCTCGAAATATTAAAGCTATTGTCTAAGTTGGCAGCCAACAGAAACTAAAGGTGTTGCAAAAACGATTAAAACAGATTGGGCGGCCTGATGGTCGCCCAATCTGTTTTATGGAATATGTTATATTATTCATCCGAATCGTCATCTGAACTAAAGCCGGAGGTGTTATCCTCATCGGGAAAATTCCCATTATCCCCCTCTTCATTTTCACTGCCGGAGTTGTCTCCAAAGATGTCTTTTTCAACATCCTCATAGTCATCTATTTTTACATCGATCTTAATAAGATAGATAGCCTCCGGAATCTCCAAGGAGATAGCGTAAAAGAATGTTCCGTTTGGTTTGTCTACTTTAAAAATATCTCCCATATAATCTGCATAGCCTCTCGGATACTTCTCTTTAAAGGCCGCAGCAAGCTCTGGTGACATGTTTGCATAGCTTACTACCAATCTTTTCTTGTTTAATCGTTGTTCGGTCTTGTTAGACATACTGCCTGATTATTTTATTATTGTACTTTTGTTATTATTAATCACAACGTGGCTTTAAGAAAGCGAGTGCAATTATAGTGTAATTTTTTCAAATACAAAACAGAAAAAATCATTTCTTGAAAAAATATGATTTCTGTACCTGCTTTTTTTGCATATTCTTCTCTACAAACACCCTCTCAAAGGTTTTAGTGTCCATCTCAGTGTAATAGATTACAGAAGATTTTGTCATTGGCGTAGGGGTAAAATCCTGTACCTGCTCCGTGCAGATTCCCTTTAGAGAGGGGGTATTGGCAAGGCTCCCCATATC
>CAVIKQ010000053.1:5399-11072 GCA_963643305.1 Eggerthellaceae bacterium | reverse complement strand
CGTAAATGAGGATTTGTGAAGCAAGCGTAACGCAGAAATTACCTTTTTAGACAACGTCTCTTTCTTTTTATTTATATTCTTTTTATACATTTGTCAAAATTTATCGGGAAGAAGATGGGTATTAAAAAGAAAATTTCTCTTGGTTTTGTGGTTATTGGGGTAATATTGCTGCTCTCAAGCGTAATTGCCATATATGAGTTTGTGAGCATCAGGAGGTCTGTCTACAGCATTATGTCAGACAATATTGCCGGCATCAACTCTTCGCGCATTCTGCTTGAGGTGGCAGATGAGTATAACTTTAACCTTGTAAGAAGCATGGGAACCGATACCGTTCCGGCTATTCCCAATCTTAAGAACGATGTAAGGTTTCCGCAATATCTTGCTCAGGTAAAGGGGAAATTTACAGCAGAATCTGAACGGTGTATGGCAGATTCGGTGCTGCTCGCGTACACAGCCTATATTCATGCCATAAAGGATGCTGCATATATCTGGCAGGGGGATTATCAGTTGCGGCGCGGTTGGTATTTTAACAACGTGTATCCCAAGTATATGACTCTGAGAGATTATATTGGCAAACTTACCTTCATTACCCAAAAGGCGTTGTCTGACAACTCTGAATATCTTACAGACAGCTTTTACAGGAGTATAATGCCGGGGGTTGTTGCCGTAACTACCGGAATGATACTTATATTTCTGTTCAACTATTTTATAAACCTCTATTTCATTTCACCTTTGATAAAGATATCTAAAGGGATAAAGGATTTCCTGCTTTACAGAAAATCCTATAACTACACAGATATTGGAGATGATGATTTGCGTAATCTGAGCCAGAATGTAAAGGATCTGATAGAGGCTAACAGAGAACTTACCAAGTCTAAACAGGAGAACGGAAGATGAATCTGAGCGTTATAGCAAGAAATATTGGTATTGCATTGGTGTTTAATGCAATATTTATGTTTTTTGGGGTAATCATATCTGTAATTTACGATTTTGATTCCTCCTTTTCACCCTTGCTGCTCAGTTGTGTCATAACCGCCACCGTAGGCTTCTTTCCGCTTATCTTTGTAAATAACAAACAGGATATAAACCTTAAAGAGGGGTTTACCATAGTTGTATTGGCGTGGGTTCTCTCTTGTCTGTTTGGTATGTTGCCGTATGTGCTGTGGGGAGGGGAGTTTTCCCTTATCAACGCATGGTTTGAGAGTGTGTCTGGTTTTACCACTACAGGTTCTACTATCCTTAACGATATAGAGGTGTTGCCTCATGGTCTGCTCTTCTGGCGTTCCTCTACCCATTTTATTGGAGGTTTGGGGGTTGTAGTCTTTATGCTCTTGATTCTGCCAAGTGCAAGCACCTTTAGGATGCGTCTTAGCAAGATGGAGATTTCTGCCCTTTCTAAGGAGAACTACCAGTTTAAAACCAAGCAGACAGTAAAGGTCATAGGCCTTGTCTATATTGGGCTGTGTGTGTTGGAGACTGTATGCCTGATGGTTGCAGGGATGGATTTCTTTGATGCCATAAATCACTCATTCTCTACCGTTGCAACAGGCGGTTTCAGTACAAAGAACAGTTCCATTGCTGCATTTGATTCGGTTTATATAGAGGGGGTAATTACACTTTTCATGCTGCTCGGAGGGTTACATTTTGGGCTGCTCTACTCCAGTGTTGCAACCTGCTCCTTTAAGATATTCAAATCTCCTATAATCAGATATTACCTTACAACCGTATTTGTATGTATTGTATTCATCTGTATAAATATTAAGAGCAACGGACAGGCAGACAACTGGATAGATGCAATAAGGCTAAGCTCGTTCCAGGTTATTTCTATTGCCTCTACAACAGGTTTTGCCACTTCCGATACAACTGTATGGCCGCATCTCTCCATGCTCTTTTTAATTTTCCTCTCATTGCAGTGCGCCTGTTCAGGCTCTACAACCGGAGGTATAAAGGCAGACAGAATCTATATCTGGTGGATGTCTTTAAAGAGGGAGGTTCAGCGTAAGCTGCATCCTCAGGCTGTTCTGCCGGTAAAGGTTGGCTCTACCATTGTTGAACCGTATATGGTGGCAGAGGTGAATCTGTATATTGTGCTCTATCTGTTTATTGTGTTTGTTGTGAGCGTACTGCTATCAATGATGGGCGTTGGCCTTGTAGATGCATTTACCGGGTCTATTGCAAGTATGGGCAATGTAGGTCCCGGTTTTGGCACCATAGGGTCATTGGGTAATTTCTCCGAGATACCTGTGATGGGCAGACTGCTCTTTACATTTGAAATGCTGCTTGGCCGTCTCGAAATCTATTCTCTGATTATAATATTCATGATAGCAAAATGGCGCTAAGCGAGTTTTATAACAAGAGGCTGTTGGAGAGGTTTAAGTTTGAGCCTACAAACGGGCAAAGAGAGCTGTTTGAGGCACTTGCCGGTTTTATGGATGATGAGAATATCTCCAAGCTCCTTTTGGTTACCGGTTTTGCAGGAACAGGAAAGACCTCTGCTCTGAATGCCTTTATAAGTCTGCTCAAGCAGTATAGAATGCGCTATCTGTTGTTGGCTCCAACAGGACGGGCTGCAAAGGTTTTGGCCAATTATACGGGAGCACCTGCGCAGACGATACACAAACTAATCTACAGGCAGAAATCGATAGATGAAGCAGGAGGCAGTTTTTCTCTCGACTACAACAAATATATGAATACGGTCTTTATAGTTGATGAGGCCTCGCTTATTGCGCCCGGAGATATTTTGGGCAAGTCTATCTTTGGGAGCGGCAATCTGTTAGAAGATCTTATAAAATATATAACCGGCAATACAGGGAACAGGCTTATACTGCTTGGAGACCCCGCACAGCTTCCTCCTATAGGCTATGACCATTCTCCGGCCTTGGAGGAGTCTTACCTCTCTGCTTATATGCCGCTTTACAGGCATGTGCATTTAACGGAGGTGGTAAGACAGGCCGGGGAGAGCGGCATCCTGTACAATGCAACGCTTATAAGGAATCTCATAGAGAGAAATGATACAACCTCAAAATGGCACTTTCAGACTGAGCAATTTCCCGATATAGAGAGGATTAACGGGGGAGAGCTTATAGAGACGCTATCAGATGCCATAGACAGGTACGGAACAGAGGAGGTTGTGGTGCTGTGCCGATCTAACAGAAGGGCAAACAGATACAATGCAGGGATAAGGGAACGGATACTCTACAAAGAGGAGACCCTTTGCCGGGATGACAGGCTTATGGTGGTAAAGAACTGCTACAATTTTACAGAGGCCCTAAAGGAGGAGATAGACTTTATAGCCAACGGAGATGTGGCAATACTACAGCGCGTGTGGGAACATGAGGAGCGTTACGGGCTGCATTTTGCAACAGCAGAACTCTCTTTTCCTGATTATAACAACATTGAGATAAAGTGCAAGATAATCTTGGATACCCTCTCTTCGGAGGCTCCCTCTTTGGCAAGTGAGCAGCAGAAGGCACTCTTTGCCGGGGTGTATGAGGATTATTCCTCTATCCCAACAAAAAAGAAGCGGCTGAAGGCGGTAAGAGAGGACAAGTACTACAATGCCTTGCAGATAAAATATGCAATGGCCATTACAGGTCACAAATCGCAGGGAGGCCAATGGAGATGTGTCTTTGTAGATAACAACCTATGGTCAGACGAGATAACCTTAGATGATCTTAAATGGCTCTATACAGCTGTAACAAGAGGTATAGAGAGGGTCTATCTTGTAAATTTCAAAGCCGTCTGATTCCATATAAATGTTAACTTTGCAGGAGATTATTCAAGAAATTAAATAAAGAGCAATGAAATATACTAAATCTATTTTACTCTCGTCGTTTATTGTATTGGGAGGAGCCTATACAGCAACAGCGCAGAACGACTCCAATAAGAAAAATCTTACACAGGAGCAGTTGGTTTATGGTATTCCAACAGATATTGTAAAGCCAATGCCAACCGTTATAAGATGGGCAGACAAGGATAATTACATAGTCATGCTTCCCAACAGAACATCTTTTGAAAAGGTAGATGTTAAGAGCGGCAAAAGAGTCTCTATTGCAGCAGATGAGGCAATGCCTAAAAAATTTGAGAACGAAACCAATCCTTTAATGGACAACAGGGAGCTGATAAATGTAACACTATCTCCCAATGGAGCCAAGGCTGCATATACAAAGGCAGACAATAATCTCTACAGTTACGACTTTGCAACATCAAAGGAGACACAGCTTACCTCAGACGGTACAATGGTGTTGATGAACGGTTATGCTTCGTGGGTATATTACGAGGAGATTTTGGGCAGACCGTCAAAGTATAAAGCGTTCTGGTGGTCTCCCAACAGCAGACTTATTGCATATTATAAATTTGATGACAGCAGGGTGCCTATGTTCCCAATCTATAACTCAAAAGGCAAACATGGCACATTAACGGAGACTCGCTATCCAAAGGCAGGTGATCCTAATCCGGAGGTTAAGATAGGCTTTGTTGGAGCAGAGGGGGGAGAGACTGTATGGGCAGATTTCAATGCTAAGGATGACCAGTATTTTGGTATCCCTTTCTGGAATGCAGAGGGGAGCAGGTTTATTGTTCCATGGATGCCAAGAGACCAGAACAATCTTAAACTGTATGCCGTTAACCCTGCAGACGGCAGCAAATCCTTTATCTACAATGAGGAGCAGAAAACATGGATAGACTGGCCTGAGGATATGCAGTTTACCGCAGACGGTTTTTACATGATAAGAGACTTTGACCTTTGGGAGCAGATCTATTTTCAGTCGTTCGACGGCAAAAAGTTGGAGAAGATTACAGAGGGAGACAACTGGGGTATAAACTTCATTAAAGTAGACCAAAAGGGGGGTGCAATCTATTTTACTGCAAGGAGAGAGGCATCTGACAGGGTTGATTTCTACAGAGTAAATCTAAAGACAAAGCAGATTCAGAGGCTTACAACAGGTGAGTATAATTATCAGGCTGTTAATCTGTCTCCCGATAACAGACACTTTACAGCGGTAAGATCAAATTCCCATACCCCTAACCAGTTGGTGCTGTTTACTATCGGGAAGAAAAACAGTACAGAAAAGATAATCTTTGACAGCAAGGGGGAGCAGTTTGACAGCTACAAGATAGCCGTGCCGCAGATGAAATATATAATGGTAGATGGCTACAGGCTTCCTGCGCAGATTGTGTATCCTGTTGATATGGATTCAACGCGTAGATACCCTGTGATTATAAGCATGTACGGAGGACCCAACCATGGGACGGTTATGGATACATGGGTGTCGCTTGCCCGTAACCAGTGGTGGGCAAACGAGGGGGTCATTCAGATTAATATAGATCACAGAGCCAGCGGACATGCCGGCAAGAGGGGGCTTAACGAGATTCACAGGAACCTTTTAAAGACAGAACTTCACGATTACATAGAGTGGGTTAAGTGGCTGAGAAGCAAACCTTACGTTAATCCAAACAAGATTGGTATTACCGGTTTCTCCTATGGCGGAAGCATGACCATGATTGCGGTAACTGAGGGGAGCGAGTATTTTAAATACGGTATTGCCGGTGGCGGTGTGTACGATTACGGCTTGTATGACACTCATTATACAGAGAGGTATATGGATACCCCTCAGGATAATCCGGCCGGTTATGCATACACAAATACAGCATCAAAGATTGCCGGCTATAAAG
>CAVIKQ010000053.1:0-5308 GCA_963643305.1 Eggerthellaceae bacterium | reverse complement strand
CTATAAAGGGGACAAGTCTAACTATGTGCTTATTACTCACGGTACAAGCGATGATAATGTACACATGCAGAATACCATGCAGCTTGTAGATGCTTTGCAGAATGCCGGCAAACAGTTTGACCTTATGCTTTATCCGGGTGAATATCATGGCTATAGAGGGGCTAAAAGCAGGTTCTCAACAGTAAGCGACTACAATTTCTGGTACAGGCATCTTCTTGAAAGGGAGACTCCGGAGATTCTTATAAAGGCTTACGGTGCAAGATAGTTGGTAGAGAGAGCAAGTGTAACGCAGAAATTACCTTTTTAGACAACTTCTTGTAACATAGATTTTTTTCTGGTTGTTGGCATCTGTAAAGGCAAAGATGTGAATATCATTGCTCTCCTTAACGCATAGCAGCTTCCTTAGTTGATTAGAGTCTATAGGAAGGTTTCTTGCTGTAACAGATGCGGCAGGATATCTCTTTGCAATCTCTTTAAATATCTGTTTGCCAAAGTTGTACTCTTCTAAAACGGCAAACTGTTTACCGGGGAAGTCTACATTAATATCTCCGCAATAGAGATGTGTACTTGGGGCTATCTTTTTAAGGTTGTATTTTACCCCTATAGTCTTGAATGCTGCCGCTTTAAGTATGGCTTTGTCCGGCTCATAAAGATATTTGGGCAGTGTATCTGCTGCGGTAAGGTATGTTACCGCGTTGCCGGTGCTCTGCTCCAAACTGTATGTAAAGGTAAACTCGTTGGCATTACCGGATTCGGTTAAAGCTGTTTTGCCCTCTATACATACAACTGTTATTGGAATCTCATTCGGCTCTGTATGGCTGCCGGCTTTCATTAAAAACAGCAGCTCTTTACACTCGTTCTCTACAGATACAACATATACAGCCGTTACACCTGCCAGTTTTTGCAGATACATCTTTATATCTGCCATAGGGGAGACTTTAACCAACAGATAGTCTGCAAGATTTAACAGTCTTGCATTGAGGCTTAGAATATCAGGCTCGTAATCTTCGAGCATGATTACCTTGCCGCCTGTTATGCCTCTTCTTGCCGGGTCTGCATAAATCAGATCTATTTTAGACCTGCCATACAGGGAGGCAAACCTGTTTATCTCCCCCTCTACGCTCTCTGCGGTGGCGGTTAGATTCCTAACGGTAATATTCTCTGCCCCCATCTGCAAAAAGTTATTCTCTGCTGCAACGCATAGCTCTTTATCTCTCTCAATATATAGCACGCCTTTGGCTGTGCGGCTCAGAAAGTAACTGTCTACTCCCATTCCTCCTGTGATGTCTGCTATAAGCGGGGAGGAACAGCTGTTTAATGATGATTTGCCGGGAGGTAGAGAGTTAAAAAACTTTGAGACTATTGCTGCTTTGTACTCTGCCGTAGGTTGCGAGCTGCACTGCTCCAAAGAGAGTGGGTTAGGGTAGATGAGAGCGTGCTTGGCAGCCCAAAGCGGCACTTTTTTGCGTATCTTTTGGTTCCCCTCTATACATTTGAGACAAAGGGCAAAATCTATCTCGGCAGGCCTCTTTTTACTTAGACAGAGGGTGCTCACAGGGGTGTTAATGTTATCTTTGATAAATTGTATCTCTTTGTCAGTTAGTCTCATAGCGGAAATAACTCTATTGGTTTACCTCTCTGTGATATATCTGTTGACTAATCTGTTGAATCGGGACAAGTAGAGGATTGCTGCAAATAAAAGTCCTAAGATGAGTCCTGTCCATACTCCGCAAGGGCCTAATCCCAAGATTTTGGAGCAGATATAGCCTAATGGTAGACAGATGCAGTAAAATGATATGATTGAGAGCAGCAACGGTACTTTTACATCGTTCAGTGCTCTTAGGGAGGCAATGCCGGAGAGCTGTGCGGCATCGAATATCTGAAAGGCCGAAGCAAATATGAGCAGTGTGGCAGCCATATCTATGACCTGAGGGTCCGATGTGAAGATAAACGGCAGCTGATGCCTGAATATGATATACAGGAGACCGGCCATCCCCATAAAGGCAACGCTCATATGAATGGCTGCTTTTCCGGCCATCTTGGCTGCAATGTAGTCTTTTGCACCAAACTGGTGAGACACCCTTATTGTGGCCGCAGCTCCAATCCCTTGCGCTATCATAAATGATGTTGAGGCCAAGGTGTTGGCTATCTGATGCCCTGCAAGTGCCACCTTTCCAAACCAGCCGGACATGATTCCGCTTAAACTGAACGCTGTTACCTCTACAAGCCCCTGTATTCCAACAGGTATTGATGTAGATAGCAGCTCTTTCATCTTGGTTTTCTCAATAACATCTTTTGTGAGATATTGGAAGTATGATTTGTATGGGCTGATTGTTATTATGAGTATTACAAAGGAGATGAATGACAATATCCTGCTTATGAGTGTGGCGTATGCAGCTCCGGCAACCCCAAGTTGAGGGAATCCAAGTTCTCCGTAGATTAGAACCCAGTTGAGGAATATGTTTATTGCGTTTGCCGCTATTGTAATGTACATTGCATATTTGGTGATTCCTATGCTCTCTGAGAAGTTTCTTATTGCAAAGAATAGTACACATGGAATCAGAGATATGATGTTTATGTTGAGGTATGTTATTGCATACTCTACAATCTCCTCATCCTGCCCCATATTGTGCATGAAGGGTACTGTGGAGAAGAGCAGCATCATTACAGCAAGTACCATTATAAAGTCCAATACAAATGAGTTGAAGAAGTATTTGGCTACATTGCCATGCTCCCCCTTTCCATAGCTCTGCCCTGCGTGTGGAGTTAACCCTTGTGTAAAGCAGATGGCAAAGACCATTCCTATAAGGAAGATTGTGTTTGCAAATGCAACTCCTGCAAACTGGGTTGTGCCAAGATGCCCTACCATTATGTTATCTGCAAACTGCACTGTAACCTGCCCTGCCTGCGCCACCATTACGGGGGCTGCCAGAACAAGGTTTCTTTTATAGAATGGAATATATTCCTTAAATGAAAACATATTGTAAAGATTAGCTCGCAAAGGTAGTATTTTTCTGTATATTTGCAGAGAGGGGAAAGGTTCAGGTGAGGTATGCCACAAAGTGATTAAAATAGAAAACAGAATATAGTTATGATTGCAGATTATCTTAAAAGAGCTGAGGCGTGGACTGCGCCTGAGTTTGATGAAGCTACCCGTAATGAGGTAAGGCAGATGATATTGGAGAGGTCAAATGAGCTGGAGGATGCTTTTTACAGGAATCTTGAGTTTGGAACCGGAGGATTGAGAGCTGTTATGGGGGTGGGTACCAACAGAATGAATCTGTATACCGTTGGTATGGCAACCCAAGGGTTGTCTAATTATCTGAAGGCTAATTTTAAAGAGAGGGATGAGATAAAGGTTGCGGTTTCGTATGATTGCCGTAATCACAGCAGAGAGTTTGCCAAGGTTACTGCAGAGGTATTTGCTGCAAACGGCATGACTGTCTTCCTTTTTGACGAGTTGAGACCTACTCCGGAGTTGAGTTACACAATAAGGCATTTGGGATGCAGTGCAGGTGTTATGATAACGGCTTCGCATAACCCAAAGGAGTATAACGGCTACAAGGTGTATTGGGAGGATGGCGCACAGATTACGGCTCCGCACGATACAAATATAGTTAATGAGGTCTCAAAGATTGCCGGCCCGTCTGAGGTTAGGTTCAAAGGGGGAGAGGAGAGGATTCATATTATTGGTAAAGAGATAGATGAGGCATATTTAAAGGATATTTTGTCTCTTATGCTCTCTCCCGATGCTGTTGCAAAGCACAAGAATATAAAGATAGTTTATACTCCGCTTCATGGGACGGGTGTAAGATTGGTGCCGGAGGCTCTGCGGAGAGTTGGCTTTGAGAATCTCTTCTTTGTTGAGGCCCAAAATGTAAATGACGGCAATTTTCCTACCGTGAAGTCTCCTAATCCGGAGGAAAAATCTGCCTTGGAGATGGCTGTTAAAAGAGCCGATGAGGTTGGTGCAGACCTTGTTATGGCAACAGACCCCGATGCAGACCGTGTTGGTATTGCAGTGAGGGATAACAGTGGTAATATAGTTCTGCTTAACGGCAACCAGACAGCCTCTATATTAACATATTATATGCTTACCCGTTGGAAAGAGCTTGGCAAGCTGAACAGCAAGACCTATATGGTTAAGACTATTGTAACTACAGAGTTGCTTGCAAAGATTGCAGAGTCTTTTGGGGTTAGGATGTATAATGTGCTTACAGGATTTAAATATATTGCGCAGGTTGTGCGTGAGAATGAGGGAAAGATGCTTTTCATTGGGGGAGGAGAGGAGAGTTACGGATTTAATGCAGGTGAGTTTGTGCGTGACAAGGATGCTGTTGTTGCCTGCTCACTTGTGGCAGAGTGTGCCGCATGGTGCTGTGAGCAGGGGCTTACCCTTTACGGATTGTTACAGAGGATATACGGTGAGTATGGGTTTTATAAGGAGGCTTTGGTCTCGCTGACCAAGAAAGGGAAGAAGGGATTGGAGGAGATTGGTGAGATGATGAGACAGTTCCGTGCCAATCCGCCTAAAGAGCTTGGCGGTTCTCCTGTAGTTAAGGTGATAGATTACCAGCTCCCTTTGGAGACAGGCTTGCCTAAATCAAATGTTTTGCAGTTCTTTACGGAATCTGAGTGTATTGTCTCTGTGAGACCGTCCGGTACAGAGCCTAAGATTAAGTTCTATTTTGAGGCGAGAGGCTCCGATGCAGAGGATAAGATAAAGAGGATTAAGGAATCTCTTATAAAGGATTAAAAAAAGCGAGGGTGACTCTTTTTAGCCACCCTCGCTTGTCTATTTGAACGAGCTGTTATTTAATCTCAATCTGTCTCTGGAGTTTTGCCTCCTCCTTGCAGGTGAACTTAGGCAGTGTGATGGAGAGGATACCATTTTCTACCTTGGCTTCTATCTTCTCCTTATCTACATTATCGGGAAGAGTGTAAGACTGCTGGTAGTTGGTGTATGAGAACTCTCTACGCAGGTAGTGATTCTTCTTGTCCTCATCCTTGTGCTCTAATTTGTTCTCTATGGAAACAACCAAGTTGCCTTCGTTGTCTACATTTACTCTGCAATACTCCTTTTTAACGCCGGGAGCAGCAACCTCCATTATATATTCTTTAGCATTCTCTTTAACATTTATTGAAGGGGCTGTAGCGCTCAAACGTGGTGTCCAATCGTTGTTGTCAAAAAACTCGTCAAATAGTGTAGGGAACCAATTCCTATTCATTACTGGTAACATAACTAAACCTCCTATGTTAATTAATTGTTTTTTTCTGTTCTTGGATTGCTCAACCTTGTGTTACATGC
>CAVIKQ010000052.1:6084-11183 GCA_963643305.1 Eggerthellaceae bacterium | reverse complement strand
AAATTGTATTACCTTTGCATCCCGATTACTTAATAACGTTAACATGATTAACCTTGCAGTATTCTCATCCGGAAACGGTACTAACGCAGAGAACATTATCAATTATTTTAATATCAAGAACAGAAAATCAGGCATAAATGTAAAGGTTTTGTTCTGTAACAACCCTAAGGCCAATGTCATTACAAGAGCAAGGATGCTTGGAGTCCCTGTAGTTGTGCTTCCAAATGAGGATATGACCTTAGACCGCAAGGAGAGCACAGCACTTATGGGGCTGCTTAATTTCTTTAAGGTGAATGCTATTGTTTTGGCCGGGTATCTTCTAAAAGTTCCGTCACTGCTAATACACACCTATCCGGAGCGGATTATAAATATACATCCGGCACTTCTACCAAAATATGGAGGGAAAGGGATGTACGGAGAGCATGTACATGAAGCTGTCATTGCAGCAAACGAGAGGGAGAGCGGCATTACCATTCATCTTGCAGATGAGGTTTACGACAATGGCCGTATCATATTTCAGGCTACATGTACTGTAGAGCCTACAGATACCCCCAATACTTTGGCTGCCAAGATTCATGAGCTTGAACAGGCTAATTTCCCACAGGTCATAGAGAAATATCTTAGGGGGGGGGGAGAAGCCTAAGAGTTTGATTCCTTAGATTTTACAAGCAATTTATCTACAGTGTAGGTAAACGCCACAAGCTCAATAAGTCCGTAGATTGCATTTGACAAGCCTTTCTCCGGAAGCAACATTATAGATGAGATAATGAGCGAGTCCGTTACCAAAAACACCTTTCCGGGGGTAATATTCCTGTACCTGTTTACAATAAGGGCTATAACATCAGTGCCGCCGGTACTGCCACCCTGCTTAAAGACTATAGCTATTCCTATACCGCTTAAAATTCCCCCTATTATGGCATTCAGCATCATCTCCTGAATATCGCTCCTCCAAGGAATGAGCGGCATGTATCTGAACAGCAGCGTTGTTACTATTATGCAGTATATGGTCTTTATTCCAAACCCTTTGCCCAAAACGGCAAAGCCTACCAGGAGCAAAATGGCGTTAAGTATAAAATATGTATAATCTATAGGGATATTAAATCCGTAAAATACAACAGATGCAAGACCGGCCACACCTCCGCCGGGAAATCCGTTTGGAATGATGAACGCAACCCATCCGAATACATAGATTGCAAGCGCTACTGTCATTAGCAGGTACTCTTTTGCACTCTTTAAAACTATATCTTTCATTGTAAATTTAACAGTCTATTGTTAGAACAACCTGTTTCTTATAAGTTATTAAGTAAAAACGGCCGCTAAAATAATAAATATTTAGCAACCGTTTCTAATTTTTAATATTTATTCAGCTTTGCTCATTGCAAAGCCAACATAAAGAGCCAAACTCTAATTATTGGTTACACTCTCTTTGTAAACAGCAACGCCATTCTGTAAAAACTTTATAAAGCTGTCTGTGTCAAGGTTGTAACCCCTTGGCTCAACAATCTCATTGCCTGTATTGTCTGTAATGATATAGTAAGGCATGGCATTTACCTTATATCTGTTCATCACCAGATTGGTATTAATCTTGCCCAACTGCTTTAGAACCTTCCCGTTAGGAAGGGTAACCCAATCAGATTTAGGAACATCTACCTTAACATCCCCATACAGAGAGAGGAATACATAATCCCCGTTAAGCATCTGTTTTACCCTTGGATCACTTAATACTCTGGCCTCCATCTCCCTGCAATTAACACACGCACTGCCGGTAAAATCTATAAACAGAGGCTTGCCAACCTTTTTGGAGTACTCCAAAGCCTCGGCATAATCATAAAAACCGTGAATACCATCGGGATGCTTAAGACCGGCAGGATTCTTTGCATTGGCTATCTCGTATGCAATGGTCTGGTTCCCCTCTGTAACAGAGGCGCTTTGGTTCTCTCCACCCTTGTAAAGATTAAAATCCAAGGTCTCTATAGGAGGGAGGTAGCCGCTCAACACTTTAAGAGGTGCGCCCCACATTCCCGGTATCATATATACTACAAAGGAGAATGTGATTATAGCAAGGAAGAGCCTCTTTACAGTTATATGCTCTGCAGGAGTATCATGCGCAAAACGCAACTTGCCAAGCAGATACAGCCCTAACAGCGAGAATATTACAATCCATAATGCAAGATATGTCTCCCTGTCTAATATATGCCACTGATAAACCTGGTCTGCAACGCTCAAGAATTTAAGACCCAGGGCAAGCTCAATAAAACCAAGTACAACCTTTACAGAGTTAAGCCAGCCACCGCTCTTTGGGAGATCTTTAAGCAGAGAGGGTGCAAATGCAAATACCGTAAACGGCAGTGCAAAGGCCGCAGAAAATGCAAACATTGTAATGATAGGTTCCCAAATCTCCCCCTGAGTGCTCTTTATAAGTACAGAACTTACAATAGGCCCTGTACATGAGAACGATACAAGTACCAATGTAAGAGCCATAAAGAAGACCCCTACAAGACCCCCCTTATCTGACTTTTCGTCTGACTTGTTAACCATCCAACTTGGCATTGTAATCTCAAATGCACCAAAGAAGCTGGCAGCAAACAGCATGAATATAAGGAAGAAGATGATATTCGGAATCCAATGGGTGGCAAGCCAGTTAAATATGTCTGCGGTAACGGCATCCCCCCCAATAAAGTAGGTAACAAGTATAATTATGGCTATAGGAAGGGTGTACAGTGCAATAATGGAGAGGCCGTAGAACATTGCCATAAACCTGCCGCGAGATTTGCTCTTTCCTCCGGAATTCTTTAAAAAGAAGGAGACAGTCATAGGCACCATAGGGAATACGCAAGGGGTGAGCAGTGCAACAAATCCCCATGCAATAGCCTCTATGATAACAGCCCAGATAGATTTTCCCCTGTTTTCAGTTAGAGGTTTGGCCTCTGCTACAGCAGAGTTGGCAGCCTCTTTTACCACATCCTCCTTTATACTCTCTTGCTTAACGCTCTCCTCCGCAATGCTCTTTGCTGCAATATTATTAGGTTTATTCTCGGTTGCAGCAGCTGTAACACCCTCTGCTGCCGGAAGTTTTACATTAATCTCCTCATCGGCAGGGGGCATGCAGCTATCGCCGGAGCATGTCTGCCACTCTAAAGTAACAGTAACAGATGTAGGGTTCTCAGAGGATACAGAGACCTTTTGGGCAATAACAACACCGTTGCCGGCAGTGCCAATCTCCATTCCAAAACTGCTGTTGAACTCCCTGTGAACCGCAGTCTTTATATAAGGGGAGCCAACAGGCTTTACACCATCCCCTCCCGATATTTTAAGTGTAGTTGCAATAGGACCATCTTTATAAGGGCCCAAATCGTAGATATGCCATTCAGAGTCCATTGAGCCTTTAAGCTCAATCTCGTAAACATTGGCACCGGCCTTTACAACATTGCTGCTCCAGCTTACAGGGTTACTGCCAAATTGCGCAAACAAAGAGTTGTTTGCAAATATAAATATAAGGGCAAACAGCCACGTTAACTTGTATCTCATACTTTATATTGTTTAAATAAATATACCTACTGATATAGTAAACACGTAAATAGTTATTTCCCCTAAAGATTTATATTACCATTTATTATAATGGATTTTCTCCGGTTTCCATTTATCTTTTGGAGTATTCTCTCCGGCAGGATAACCTATAGGGATAAGGCATAGAGGAATGTAAGGTTGCGGTATATTAAGGGCGCTGTTTATATCGGCAATCCTCTCCTCGTATGGCCAGCCGGCAGTCCATACGGCACCAAGCCCCATAGACTCAACAGCTAAAAGAATATTCTCCGTAGCTGCAGCGCAGTCTAACATCCAGTTCTTGCTTATCTCCGGATTCCCCACAACAACTATGGCTGCACCTGCAGACTGTAACATTCTTGCCTTAGGCATCCTCTTTGCCAAAGCCTCCATATCTGCCTTGCCTTCTACAATGACAAAATCCCATGGCTGGCGGTTCATTCCGGTTGGAGCGGCCATTCCTGCCCTTACTATCATCTCTAAAGTATCTTTAGAGATAGATTTTCCTGTAAACGATCTAACACTCTTCCTGTTGAATATTGTCTCAAGAGTAGTGTTCTTCTTTTTATTGCAGCAGCTGTTGCCACAGCATTTCTTACCCTCCTGGGAGTATGAATTAAAAGGGAGCATGCAACCTAAGATAAAGGCTGCAAAAGCTACAAGTAGCAAACTGTTTCTCATATAATTACAATTTAAATGATTAATTTATCTCTGTCTCTCAAGTTTTACAAATATAAACAACATAATTGTAAAAGTCCATAAGGAGGAGCCGCCATAACTCAAAAACGGGAGAGGTATTCCAATTACCGGTACAATACCCATTGTCATGCCAATATTTATAAAGACATGCATAAACAGGCAGGAGGCAATGCAGTAGCCATATATTCTTGTAAAACTGTCTTTCTGCTCTTCGGAATCAATTATTATTCTGCATATAAGAGCCACATACAGCAATATTATAACGGCAGAACCAACAAATCCCCACTCCTCGCCAACGGTACAGAATATAAAATCTGTACTCTGTTCGGGAACAAAATTAAACTTGGTTTGCGTTCCCTCCAAATAGCCCTTTCCAAAAAACCCTCCCGATCCTATGGCTATCTGAGACTGGTGTACATTATACCCTGCCCCTTTAAGATCCTCCTGTATGCCAAGCAGATTCTCTATCCTTACCCTCTGATGCGGTTGCAAAACATTGGTGAATATAAAATCAACAAAAAAGACAAGCATAAGGCTCATTACAAAAATAGAGGAGATAACCTTAAAATAGGGGATTCTCTTTTTAAAATTACGTATTGTCTTAGTAATAAGTGCCGGCAGGATTATTACAAGAGACCAGTATTCAGGGCCCATTATATTGCTCCACTGCAGCCACTCCAAGCTCTGGAAATATGGGATAAACGCAATGAAAAGAGTTATGCAGATTATAGGGATTATCCGCTTGAGCAATTTGCCGGCCACAAGAGCTGTAACTGCCAACGCAAAAAAGACCAATATGGCAATGGAAATGACAGCCCCAAATTTGAGCGTTGTTACAAAAAGGAATATAGCTA
>CAVIKQ010000052.1:0-6074 GCA_963643305.1 Eggerthellaceae bacterium | reverse complement strand
TAAACCCAAATACAAGCAACCATCCCGATAATCCTTCTCTATAGAGCATAAATACAAATCCAATATAGACCAACGCAGAGCCGGTCTCCTTCTCCATTACAATGAGCAGCATGGGGATTAATATAATTAGAGCAACAGCAACCTTATCTATTGTTTTGGAGAGGCTGAACCCATACTTGCTCATAACATAAGAGAGAAAAAGAGAGGTGGTAATCTTGGTGAATTCTGCCGGCTGAAGACTTATAGGGCCTAATACAAGCCACGATTTTGAGCCGTTAATCTCCTTGCCGATAAAGACTACAGCTACCAAAAGCAATAAGAGTCCCATATACAAGAGAGGGGGGAGGGTACTGTAAATCTCCTTTGGCAAAACAAACATAATAAGGGAGGCTAAAACAAATGCAGATACCATCCAGATGAACTGCATGCCATACTTCTGAGAAAAGTCCAATATAGAGGTATGCTCATCTGTATAAACAGCAGAGTAGATGTTAAGCCATCCAAAAATCACCAGAATAAAGTAAAGCGCAATCAGCACTATGTCATACCCATGTTTCTCTCTTGTAGTCAATATCATCTCATCACCTCCTATTGCTCTTTATGGGGACATTCCCAAGCAGATTACTCTCAATCATTGCCTTTTCGAGTTCCGGTCTGCTTGTTGAATCCGTGAGATATTTTTCTACCAACAGAGAGGCTATAGGGGCAGCGTATGTTGCCCCAAAGCCCCCATTCTCTATATATGCGGCAACAGCAATCTTGGGGTTGTTGCGAGGGGCAAAACATAAAAAGACAGAATGATCCTTTCCGTGCGGATTTTGGGCTGTGCCGGTCTTTCCGCATATATCAAGCCCCGGAACCGCCGCTATCCTTGCCGTTCCACCGCTGCCCGGCTTGGAGTTTACCGCCCGATACATCCCCTCTATAACATCACTAAAATAGAGAGTGTCAACAAGAGTATAATGTCTCTGTCCGTAATCATTTACAAGAGTGGTATCGGGAGAACCCTTAATCAGATGAGGGGTATAGTAGTAACCCCTGTTTGCTATGGTGGCTCCAAGATTTGCAATATGAAGTGGCGTTACGCCAATCTCACCCTGCCCTATTGCGAGAGAGATGACAGAGAGAGATCTCCATCTGTTCTTGCCATGAAGTCTGTCGTAGGTCTCCCTTGTTGGGATATTGCCTCCAAGTTCCGCAGGGAAATCTGTTCCAAGCCTCTTCCCAAAACCAAAACTCATTACCATCTCACGCCAATGGTCAAAAGCTTTGTGTACAGATTCATATTTAGGATTATCCAATATCCTCCTAAAAACATAGCAGTAATAGGCATTGCAAGACATCATAATGCTCTGGGTAAAATCTATGGGGGAGGTATGAGAGTGGCATCCTACCCTTAAATTCCCAACATAGTAACCCATGCTGCACGGATATTTTGTGTAGGGTGTAATAACACCATCCTGCAACCCTATAAGGCCGTTTACCAATTTGAACACAGAACCGGGGGGATACGAAGACATTACAGCTCTATTGAACATAGGCTTGTACGGGTCGTTGGCAATTTGGGAATAGTGGCTCCTTATGTTAGATAACCGGGTAATATCTATCCCCGGGCTCGATATTATTGCAAGTATCTCACCGGTAGATGGTTCTATTGCCACCAAGCTGCCAACTTTGTTCTGCATAAGAAGCTCGCCGTATTGCTGAAGCTCTCCATCTATGGTAGAGAACAGATTTTTGCCCGAAACAGCTAACTTGTCGTATGCCCCATCTGCAAAATTAGAATGTACTCTGTTATGGACATCTCTAAGATATATCGTGTACCCTTTCTCACCTCTTAGTACCTCCTCATACGACAGCTCCAATCCGCTCTTGCCAACATAATCACCCTTTTTATACTCCGGATGTTTTCTCAGATAGGCAGTGTCAACCTCTGCTATATATCCAAAAATATTGGCACCGGCATTAAAAGGATAGAACCGTGCGGTTCTCGGCACTCCGTTGCACCATGGAAATTTGTACGACTTTTCTGCAAAGATGTTGTACACAGAATCGGAGACCTGTTTTAATAGAGTAAGAGACTGATAACCAATAGAACGTCTGTTTCTTTTGTACTCCTTTAACTTCTTGCGCAAATCCTCTATTTTAAGCGAAAAAATATTACAAAAATCAAGAGTATCAAACTCTGTTATCTCAATTGGGGTAATATTAATGTCGTATGTTGTTTTGTTACCAACCATAATCCTGTTTTTCCTGTCCAGTATAATACCTCTGGCAGGATACACAGTCTCATATTTATAAGCATTGTTTATTGCGGTAATCTTATACTTCTCCTCTATAATCTGTAACACAAACAGCCTTACCAGAAGTATCGCTGCACAAACAATAACACCTATTATAAGGATATTCTTCTTTTCCACAGCAACCTCCCCTATTTAAAAATCTGCCTCACCAATGTATATTCAAGAAAAACCCAGAGAGCTACATCTATTATAAGATTAACCGCAAATCTGAACAGATTGTACAGAAACATGCCGTGCTCCATGGTGTGCAGCAGCAGATAGACGGCAAGATATACAAAACAGAGCAGCGCATTAATAACTATAAGTCTGTCAAGTGAGACCTCGTTAAAGGTTATTTGAGAGACATCGTACAGGAGAATCTTTGGAATAACAAGCCGCATTATAGGGCCGAATGCCGCAGCCATGGCTGTAAGAGCAGCTGCATTTATACCCACAACCCCCTCTGTAAATATATCAACGGTAAGTCCATAGCCTGCGGCTATAAACATAAGAAGGGTATAATTTATATTAATCGGGAGGGTTACAATAAAGACAGGGAAGACAGACAGCAGCAGAAAAGGGGAGATATTTATGAACTCTGTCATTAATATCTGCATAATCAAAAGGATTGCTCCTAATATGCAATGTTTTACAAATACATTCATCTTTCGCCTGTTAATGAATCTATCTCCCGCTTCCCGTCATCCTTTACAACAATAACATAATCTATGTTTCTGTAGTTGAGGAACAACTTTACCGTTATAGCCTGATGAGTGCCATGCTCAATGAAACTCTTTTCAACCGTTCCCAAAGGGATATTGCTCGGATATATAGATGACAGCCCGCTGGTGTACACAGTATCAGCCATCTTAACCTCAACATGTTGCGGAATATCGTGCAGGGTGGCTCTGCTGTAATCCATGCCGTCCCAGCTCATGGTGCCAAAAGTCCCAAGCGAAGCTATTCTGGCGCTTACCTGCTGATCTGTGTTGAGAAAGGATTTTATATAAGAAAAATTTGGGCCGCAGCGCATTATTATGCCAACAACCCCGTTGCCCATTATTACACCCATGTCAGAAGTAATGCCGTCACGCAGCCCCTTGTCTATAACAATGTAGTTATCCGTTCCGCTAAGGCTGTTTTTAATAACCTTTGCCCAGATAAAATTAAACTCATTCTTAAAAAGCAGAGAGTTAACATATTCCTCACCCTTTATTCTGTCTAACTCCTTTCTAAGGCAGATATTTTCATTTATCAGGTTCAGATTAGAGAGAAAATACTCCCTGTTAGATTCCCTAAGGTTAAAATAGTTGCGAGTCTGAGAGCTGATATTCCAAAAAAAATGTTGCAGTGCCCTTACATTTTCAAAGAACAGATGACGCTGATCCGTTCCACTCCTTATAATCATAAATACAGAGAGCGTTTCAAGGGCAAGGAACAGAAAAATCTTCCAAATATTCTTATAAAACTTTGAAGACAGCCTCATCTACAACCATTATCTAACATATTATCTCATAAGGAACGGCAGCTTGTTTGCATTCTTAAGCGCATAGCTTGTGCCCCTTGCAACCGCCCTTAAAGGATCCTCCGCTACATGGAAAGGAATATGTACTTTTTCGTATAATCTTTTATCCAAGCCTCTCAGCAATGCTCCGCCTCCTGTTAGGAATATTCCGCGCTGAATAATGTCTGAATAGAGTTCCGGAGGAGTCTGCTCAAGAACAGACATAACAGAAGCCTCAATCTTTGCAAGCGACTTATCTAAGCAATGGGCTATCTCCTGGGATGTTACATCTATCTCAATAGGGAGGGCAGTCATAAGATTAGGGCCTCTAACCGTGTATGGCTCCGGTGCATCATCCAACTCAGAAATGGCAGCCCCAACATTTATCTTTATAAGCTCTGCGGTAATCTCCCCCACCTTTAGATTATGCTGTTGTCTCATGTACTGCTGAATCTCGGCAGTGAACACATCTCCGGCAACCCTTATACTGTCTTTGCAGACAATACCGCCCAATGATATAACAGCAATCTCCGTTGTACCGCCACCAATATCAACCACCATAAGACCGCTTGGAGCCTGTACATCTAATCCAATACCCAAGGCAGCAGCCATAGGCTCATGTATGAGGTAAACATCCCTTCCCCCTGCATGCTCGCTACTGTCTCGCACAGCCCTTATCTCCACCTCTGTACTGCCAGACGGAATACAAACCACCATTTTAAGAGCCGGAGTAAAAAGAGTACGTTTCTTGTTAATCATCTTTACAAACCCCCTAATCATCTGTTCTGCAGCATTAAAATCTGCTATAACGCCATCCTTTAGAGGCCTTATAGTCTTTATTCCGGGGTTTACTCTCTCGTACATCAGCCGCGCTTCATGTCCGTATGCAATAGGTGCTCCTGTATCCTGATTAATTGCTACAATGGAAGGCTCATCAACAACTATCTTGTCATCAACAAAGATAACAGTGTTGGCTGTTCCAAGATCAATAGCTAATTCCTGAGTAAAAAATGCCATATCGTAATAATTTATAATTTTATATCGGGTCCCGATGTTTAATGTTTAAAATGCCTTATACCTGTGGTTACCATTGCAATACCATGCAGATTACAGCTCTCAATGCTCTCCTCGTCCCTAATAGAGCCGCCGGGTTGAATAATTGCCGTAATACCCTCTGCCGCAGCAATCTCAACACAATCCTTAAAAGGGAAGAAAGCATCTGAAGCGAGAACAGCCCCCCTTAAAGAAAAGCCAAAAGACTTGGCCTTCTCCACAGCCTGTTTAAGCGCGTCTACCCTCGAAGTCTGTCCTATTCCACCGGCAAGCAGCTGATTCCCTTTAGCAAGCACAATAGCATTAGACTTAGAATGCTTTACAATCCTGTTTGCAAACAACAGCGCCTCTGTCTCCTCTGCCAACGGAGCCTTTTTGGTAACAACTTTAAGATTATCGGGAGTCTCTACAACAAGATCCCTCTCCTGCACAAGCACACCGCCAAGCATAGAGCGGAATCTCCTGTTAGAACATTTAACCCCTGCCGAGGCCAGGATTATCCTGTTCTTTTTGCATTGCAGTATCTCAAGAGCCTCCGCAGAGTATGACGGAGCAACTATCACCTCAAAGAATATCTTGTTTATCTCCTCCGCAGCATTTTTATCTATCTCCCTGTTAGAGACAATGATACCTCCAAAAGCAGAGACAGGGTCTGCCGCAAGAGCCATCTCCCATGCCTCCTTTACAGTAGCGGCAACAGCACAGCCACAGGCATTGTTATGTTTTATAACCGCAACAGCAGTCTCGTTGAAATCAGAAATAAGCTCTAAGGCAGCCTCAATATCCAACATATTATTGTAGGAGATCTCCTTGCCGTGCAGCTGTTTTGGCAATAAATCCGGCTCCCCAAAGAAAGCCCCCTTCTGGTGGGGGTTCTCCCCATATCTCAAAGGTCTCACCTCTGTTTCGTTTACCGCAAAAGCCGGAATATTGAACTTTCTGTTAAAATAGCCAAAAATGGCTGTGTCATAATGCGAGCTTGTTAAGAATGCCTGAGCCGCAAGATATTCCCTCTGTTCCAGTGTAGTCTCTGCCCCCTGAGAGTTGAGAATATCCAACAGGTAGGGATAGAACTTCTTAGAGGGAACAATAACAACATCATTATAGTTCTTGGCAGCAGCCCTTATGAGAGAGATGCCGCCTATATCTATCTTCTCAATAATCTCACTCTCCTCTGCCCCCTTTTTAAGGTACTCCTCAAACGGGTAAAGATCTACAATTACAAGGTCTATATC
>CAVIKQ010000051.1:5126-11225 GCA_963643305.1 Eggerthellaceae bacterium | reverse complement strand
TAAAGATGAAAAGAGTATTTAAGCGTAAGTTTTACGACAGGCTTAAAGAGTGGAAAGAGACTCGCAACGGCAAGACTGCTATTGCTCCATAAGAATACAAATCCATCATAAGCCACACATCCAACCCTTATTACATTACATACTCACAAAAAATCTTAAGGCCACAAATCGCCATTGTAGCGGTCTGTGGCCTCGTTTTTATCACCGAAATGCTATTTCAAAGTGTCAAAGATGGGGATATAAATATAATTAGGAATAAATAACAATGAGCTCTCCGGTTGCCCACGAGAACTCATTGTTATAATCTGTTAGAGCTGTGAATCTCAGTCGGTGATTTCATTGGTAGTCCAGTCCGAAGGGATGCCGCTTGAGCTGTTTTGTGCCAGAGAAAGGCCCGCTTTCTTATTGATAACTCCACAGGAAGCGACTCCGTATAGCCAATAATCCAAGGCGTTGATGGCAATTTCCCCGGTGGCTTTGATGGTCACTGCATTAAGAGCATTACAGCCGTTAAACATATTTTTATAACACCCCACTACAAGAGCCGTTGCCGGCATTTCAGGTGCGGTTTGCAGTTTTGTACATCCGTAAAACATACAATCGTAACAGTACTCTGCAAGTGTTGTTGCAGGCAATTTAGGCGCGGTTTGCAGGTTCATACAGTTACTGAACATATATTCATAACAGTTGGCTGCGAGTATCTCGGCAGGTAATTCCAAGGCTATGGTTGTAAGCCCGTTGCATTCTTTGAACATAGAAGAGTAGCAATATTCGGCAAGAGTTGTTGCAGGAAGCAGTTTTTCCGGGATAGAGGTCAGGTTTTTGCAGCCATAAAATAAATAACAAAACCTTGCGTCGGAGGTATTCGCATTCTTATAGTCAGTATATTTAATTAAAGTTCTTATATCTCCGGCACACGACACTACAACATTTTTGAATGAGAGCGTTCCACCGGATTCCTTAGCTGTCATCAGAGCTGCTGTTGGGTCAAACGAACCATCTGTGGCTGTCTGTTCGCTTTTGAGCACCACACCGCTGATAGTGTTTCTTTCTGTGTTGATGGTAGCTGTCTCCTGATAAGGATAGAGAGCTATATAGCTGTCGGAGGTTGTTGATACCTCTCCCTCGAATGTTCCGGATGTTTCTCCGGCATCGCTTGTAAGTTTGAATTTGATATTTGTGTTGTCTCCGTCAAATACGCTGAGAGAATCGTTTTCAGTCCAGGGGATTGTAGTCTGGCTACCATTGGAAGTACCGATTTCTGCACGGGTTGAGCCGTTTTCCAGAGGTGTAAATAAATTCTGAATATGGCGGTATATTCATGAATAAGTCTTATTTTTGTATTGAATAATATTTTATTTGTTGATTGATAAATAGACAAACTATGAATAATATAGTAGCTTTTAATTTTTCAAGTCCCAAGGATATTGCTTTGCAAATTGCAGCAAGAGTCAAGACTCGGAGACTTGAATTGGACTTAACTCAAGAGGGGTTGGCAGCAAGAGCAGGAGTCAAGTTCGCCACGTACCGGAGATTCGAGCAGACCGGGGAAATTTCTTTGAAAGGTTTGCTTCAAGTCGGATTCGCCTTGAATGCACTTACTGACTTTGATGCTCTTTTTGCGCAAAAGCAGTATCAGACTCTTGATGGTGTATTGAATGAGCAAAGTGTTACACGTAAAAGAGGGAAGAAGAATGAATAGGAATTTTATAGAGTATATAAATAATAATGTGTTAATAATATGAATAATATAAAACAGATAGAAGTTATTTACGATAGTCGTGTGGTCGGTCGTTTGGCTTTGACCAAAGAGGGATTATGTGCATTTGAGTATTCGGCCGAATGGCTCAATACAGGCTTCTCCATATCTCCATTTGAATTACCATTGCGCAGCGGTGTCTTTGTTGCAAAACCCCGTCCATTCGAGGGAGGATTCGGTGCTTTTGACGATTGTTTGCCAGATGGGTGGGGATTGCTAATTCTTGATAGGTATTTGCAGCAGAAGGGAATCAATCCACGTACATTATCATTGCTTGATCGTCTGGCGTTAGTTGGTTCTACAGGTCGTGGTGCGTTGGAGTTTCGTCCTGACAAGAGTGTTGTATCAAAGCAAGAATATGCGGATTTCGAGAAGTTGGCATTGAACGCTGAACAGATTCTTGATAGTGAAGATTACACCGGTGAGGGAATCGAGGAATTTCAATATAGAGGTGGTTCTCCGGGTGGTGCCAGACCGAAAATTTTCACTCGCTTTGAAGCTAAAGAATGGTTGGTAAAGTTTCGTGCAAAGAGAGATTCAAAACGTATCGGTGTTGATGAGTACAATTATTCGCTTCTTGCAAAGAAATGCGGAATTGAAATGCCGGAAACACGACTGTTCGAAGATAAATATTTCGGAGTGGAGCGTTTTGACCGTACCTCAAACGGTAAATTACACGTTGTAAGCATTGCCGGACTTATCGGGGCAGACTATCGTTTGCCAAGCATAGACTACACTCACATATTTCAAGTATGCGCAGCTCTGACACATAGCGTGGCGGAAATGTGGAAAGTGTATCGTCTTATGGTATTCAACTACTTGATTGATAACAAAGATGACCACGCAAAGAATTTTGCTTTTATCTATCGTGATGGCGATTGGCATTTTGCTCCTGCATACGACCTTTTGCCAAGTGATGGTATACATGGATTCCATACTACTTCAATTAACGATAGTATCGAACCAACAAAGGAGGATTTATTTGCAGTGGCTGTAAAAGTTGGATTGAATGAGAAAGAAGTGATTGAAGCCTTTGAAAAAATGGAGAAATATATAGGAGCGTATTTTGGTTGATTGTAGGTATTAAAATGAGGCCGAGCCGATATTATTCGAAAATAATAACATCTAAAAATTATTTTCCGTGTCTACTTTTCGCGTCTGGTACAGGGGGATATTGGATATTTTGCCTCTAAAAATTTGCGGGAGAATGAAAAAGCTCTACCCTCCCGCCTTTTATACTTGAAATGCTATTCCAAAGTGTCAAAGAAGGGAACCCTATTTCACTTTGGAGCATGAATGAAGTTCCATCATTAAGCTGTGAAACTTTTGACAATTTTCACGAATATTTACAATCCTCCCTAATTTACTCTCTATTTCGGTGTTATTTCCAATTCTGTTCCAATGTCTCTCTTTGGAAAAGAGTTCTAAAACAGGATTTGGCAGAGGAGTTCCATTAACAGTCTTTATAGAGCAATGGAAGTATCTGCGGTATTCAAAAATGCAAGCATGAATCCAGACACCCTCAATCTCCTCCTCATAAGCAAGAAAGCCGGAAGAATCGGTTATAAACCCGGTAAATCCATCCTTATTTAATTTGTCCGGGCCTAAAACAAAGAACTTGGCGCAGTCAGTGAGCATATCCTCTTTAATCATAGACTTCATTGTAAACGCCCTATAAGTTTTTGGTTTCCACTCAAGTGAAGCATGTTTTCTAAAGCCTCTGTCAACACGGAATGAGGAATCTTCACAGTTAATGGAAATTGTGATTGCCTCTCTCCACAGAGAATCTTCTCCGGTTTCAGCCATAGCGGACACATAAGGACGTTGCCAATAGTAATTGTTATCCATCTCCTTAATGAGATACTCTTTATTAGACTCTTCCCTATAATATGGCTGAAATCCAGACTTAGCGGTTATCAGAGATATGATGAAATTTTTGCGTTCCTGCTGCATAGAGGACAGCCCCTTGTCAATTTCCAGGACATTGAAGATAGAAAGGAATTCATCGGAGATTTTTAGGAACCGGTCCTTAGTCAAGGAGATGAACTTAATAATCTCAGATTCAACGCCTTTGCGTAATGCCTTAACATCTATCTCCGTGATTCTTCTGTCAAAGTACAGCTGATTATCGTCTTGCAGATTTTTTGTAACATAGAGATAATAATCCCAGTTGGCATCATCGCCCTTCCCTCTGTTCTGCTCAAATGGGATGTCCGCTATGTTTCCAATACTATTTATCCAAGCAGAATGCACATCTTTCCAATCCCCCTCCGCAGTCCAATTCTGGGGGATGATATGGTCGTGATCCCAAGGCCGGTTAATCTCATCCCACAGTTCTTTGACAGATGGATTGTAATCTCCGAAATACTGCCTGTAATAATGCCTTTGGGCAAATTTCAGCATAAACAGACCCTGGCAGTTTCTTGTGTAATCAAAAAGTCTCCTGAAAGCAAGGTAACCTCGTTTATCAGAGTATTTTCCCTTAGACCAAGAGATAGAAAATTCTTTCTCATCCAGTGCCGTGAAATCCTTGAAAGATGAAACCAAAGGCAGACACCAACCCCGGCTTATAGCATCCCTCAGAATATTGGTAATGACTTCCTTACTAAAGTCAGAAGCATTTGCTGCCTCGAAAATAGAATAGACAGGCGTCTTGTCATTTGAAAAGCAGTATAGATAGAAGATTAAGGCTTGAATGAATCCTGGAGAATCACTTTCCAACATCTTACTGTGCTTGTCGGTCAGTTTTAGCAGCAAGAGTATCAGTTCCGGATTGTTATGGGCGATTGCCGCATAAAGGAACGAAGGTAGAGGACAATCATCGGGAGATGACAGCAGAATTTTTTCTGACTCGCTAAGCAGTTTGTGCAGATAGTAGCCACCATGACAGAAACAATCCCTTAGCTTTGAAATAATACGCTTATCATTTTCTTTTAATTCATTGGCACCCGTCAATGCATAGTATTTTCGTACTGTCTTGGCATCAATTGGTCCGTTGATTTTTTGGAGGGAAAAGCAATAACGGAACAGAATCTGGGCCAGATGCTGTTCAAGCATCAGTCCGTCAGCCTCTCCTTTAATCACCTTGCCAATCTCCGGGCAATCACAAATCTTGGCTCCATAATGCTTTATAGCAGAATAGGTCAACTCAAGAGCAGTGATGGGTGTTCCTAATCTGTTTATGCGATTGAACAGTACCTCTACCTCTCCGGCATTATCTACATAATTGAAAACAACCTCATACTCATTCAACTTAAAGAACGGCTCAATGAAATCAGTATTATTTCTGTTTTTGGAGATGAAATCTGATACTTTAGAGTAATAGTGCCTCTCCCAATGATCCGACATTTTTGAGAATTTGTCTATACTATCAGTAAATTCAGCCCAAAAATTCTCTATATCTTGAGGGCTGTTCATCTTTTTATCCTTTGCAGCGTTTACGAGAAATGCCAGAGGCACAGGCAGGGAATCCTCTTTAGCTACAAATACACAAGGGACGAATCTTCTTATATCCCAATCTTTCTTTAGCGTAGGGTAGTTTTCTCCATAAGCTGCTCTTAAGGCTTCCCTTCTCGTGCGTGCAAGCAATTTCGTTCCATCACTCGCAAACCCCCAGGGATGTGAACTGTTGGTAAGATGAATGCCAAATTTCCTGAACTCTTTATCAGACTCCGATACATTGAATGACAGGTCAATCCACAACATCGAAGTAAGGGGTTTGCCTTTATCCAGAATGTTGGAAATATTAAATCCGGTAATGATGGCGTTTGCGCGTTGTTGTCCATCCAAGATATCATAATAGCCTTCATTTTGCAGTGCTAACATCGACCCTATGGGGAATTCTCGCAGAATGGAATCCCATAGCAATTCCATCTGTTGCGACTTCCATACAAGTCCCCTCTGGATATTGGGGATTTTGAGTTCCGAATCCGAGTCGTTGCTATAGAGATTACTCGTGGCGATTTTGTACAATGTAAATGTTTCTGTTTTCATATTGATTTAAATTAAATTACAATTTTATAAGAGAAATAAAAACTGCTCTTTTCTAATCTGTCATTTTGTCCCATTAGCTCAGTATCAATAGGTTATAGCATCATTATCCCATAAGTAGCGGCATTCCCTCTGTCCGGCAGTATTTCTTGTGTCATTGTAGTTCATAATCATTGAGACAAGCGTAATGTTAATCATTCCCAACCACCTTTAATTTCACCGCCAATTTCTATTTTCACCTGATCGGGATTATTGTTCAATGTTATATTGATTGTGTGTTGAGTCCCCGCCTTGAATACAAATGAACTCTCAATTAGGTAGGAAACCCCTTTTGACAATACCTCAATAAG
>CAVIKQ010000051.1:0-5116 GCA_963643305.1 Eggerthellaceae bacterium | reverse complement strand
ACAGGGACGGTGTTGTGAATACGCACAATAGCATCTACAGGAATGTCTCCTGAATACTCCTCTCCTTTAATCAAGTTAACGACAAGTTTGCTCATCTTATGCGTAAAAGTCAAAGGCACGGAAGCCATGCGGGTTACGCTTTCAGCTTTCGCCCATAGAAAATCACTCGCTTCATAACCACTCAATGCGTTGGTTTCTGCCTCCGTCGACTGATTGAGAGCAACTGTAAATGCGTATTCATCCACAGATGATGGCTTTGCATACGGATAATAAGCATATACATCGAACTTACCTTCATCCCAATAAATGGCGGGTGTACTTTTCCACCCAGCACCATCAAATGTCGTTTCCGCATTATTGGCGTAATTACCTGATACTTGAAGAGGGACAGCCATGTCACCATTATATTGTACAACATAAACGCCTATAGCATCTTCTTTTTCAAATGCCGTTCCAGTGGCACGGGTGGTAGTGGAATATGTTGCTGTAAATCGCATTTCATCGGGATTTAAGGCTTCTGTTTCCAATTTGGCACAACCTCCCAATAACAATGAAATGGTTGCTAATGTTAAAAATATCTGTTTCATACTTTGTTTTCTTATGCCATTAATTGTTTAATTTAGGACGCTCTCCTCTCATAACAGGCGCATGTTGGCGCATCAATGCCCTTGAAATAGATTCGAGTACGGTAGAACGAGTGGTAACACCATCTGTAGAAGCATCTATCACATCGTTGTCTACAAAATCTGCAAATACATAGGTTTCTCCGGCAATCTTCTTAATCCTCTTTACAATAGTCTCACGGCTGATTGTATTGTAGTAAGGTATATCATTATTCATACAACTGTTCTGTTCCGAACGATATACGCCTCGTGTGTGCATAAATGCGCCTTCGAAAACATCAACAATCTGTTTGTATTTGTCATGGAAAATAAGATGGCTCCACGGAACTTCGTTCATTTTACCTGATAGCGAAAGATTCTCATACCATCCCTTTGCTTTCGCTATATTAAACTCGCGAACATGTGGGCAACAAACACAAAGGCAAGCATCAATAAACGCATTATGATAGATATATTCATCGCCCAACTTACCGAAACCATGTCCTCCTGCCTCATGTTGAATCACACCACGGAAATCAAGGGGGTAACCGTAATCGCTTTTGGGGCAATAGGCAATTGCAGAACCATCATCGTACATGTAACAAATACCTCCGTAATCCGATGTATTGGGAATCATCACGATGAGCGTTTCACCGATATTGTTTTCGCTGACGGACGGAGCTTTGCACGCATACTCCAAAATCATTTTGTCGTCACTTTCGCCATTTCGTCCGCCGAGTGTTACACCTCCCTTTGCCGAGGTGTTGAAGCGGTTGTAGATAATCGTGTTGATACCTCCGATTCCGGATTCGGGAGATACAGCAATACCAGTGTAAACATTAAAATAATCACGATAAGTTTTATAGGGCTCAATGTTGAAATAATGTTCTACAGCCTCTTTAATGTCTTTCATGTAAGTTCCTTTACTAACTTCTTTCGCATTATAACCGTCACCGAGAAAAACAAGATTCACTCCATTGCCTCGTGTAGCCTTTTGCAATGCAACTATCTCGTCTTCGGCATATTCGTAATTGTACTGCGAAACAGTACAACGGGTGCGATAGTCCTGATTCCTGAGCTTAAAAATAATTTCACCTTCACGCATCGAACCGCCCTGCGGCATTTCCGAGAAAGTCAATTTTAAATCTGTTTTGTCTGTTCCGCTTGTCTTATCGAGTGTTACCCAATCGGGTTGACTCTCCACAATCCACTCCGCTTCAGCATTCAGTACGAGGTCCCGTGTTACGGATGTATTGATTGCCGTTGCCGTACTGGGGCGAATAACGAGATTACGATATGCCGAAATACGTTTAAAATCACTCCAACCCACGGCAGCCTGATATTGTTGGACAGCCGATTCTGGAACTTCGAGTGTAAAGTTATCTTTCGCGACACCATGAAAAACTCCCTCCATGACATAGGCCGGCATAGTTCCCATACATACTATTCTACCTATTCCGAAACAATCTTGGAAAGCACCCCCGTCTTCATTCCAAGATGTATTGCTTCTTAAATTTTCAAGACCTTTTGGGAAAATAACACCCTCCAGACTTCTACATTTCGCAAAAGCCCCGGCACCAATGGAAAGTACATTTTCAGGTATTTCAAGCACACCCATCAAACGCCAATTGTAAGCAAAGGATTTATCCCCGATTGTGCGTAAACCCTTGGGAAGTACGAGAGTCCCAGAAAAATCACAGTTATAGAAAACATTATGACTGATTACTTCCAAGTCTCTTGGAAGTTTCAGTTCTCCTTTCATTCCTGTATCGGCAAATGCGCCATCCCCGATTGCCGTTATACCGTCATGCAAAGTCAGTGTACCGCCCAACCAACAACCTTTGAAACAGTTATTGGGAATTGTTGTAACACCCTGGGGAATCGTCAAAGGCCCTGTAAAGTTTTCGCAGTCTGCAAAGGCACTCTCTCCTAATAATTTCAATCCATCAGGCAATCTCAATTCTCCGTATAGATTTTTGCATCCTCTAAAAGCTCCCATTCCTATTTCTACAAGACTTTCAGGGAGGATTAGTTCACATACAAAATTGCAATTCTTAAATGTTCCGTCCCAATAACTTGTATGACCTTCTTTTTTGCCAATTCTTTTCAGAGTAGAAGGCAGGGATAATGTTCCCGTAAGGCTTGTACAATCCGAAAAGGCGGCAGGGCCGATTTCTTCAACACCTTCTGGAATAATCAATGAGCCGGAAAGATTAGTACATTCCGCAAATGCCCCATTGGGACCTCCGGAATTTCCTGAAATATATTTCAATTTATCAGGCAATACCAATGACGTGAGCGTTTCTTTCTTGTTCATTGCCAAAGCCGGGATTTCATTATCTGTGCACTTTTCATAAAAAAGAGATTCGATATTATCAAGACAACCACCTTCTCCCGCAACAATAACCACCTCCTTAAGGTTTAATGCACCCAATAAAGACATTTTATATTTCATCACGGCAAAATCCTTCGATGTAATCTGTCCCGTTACTTTCAGATTTCTAACTTTCTCAACATCTTTTCCTGCTGCTACGATACATTCTTCAAGTGTACCCGCTTCCGCTACGTCAATCACGATATATTCGCGTGCCGTGGCATCATGCGAAACATTATCATTCTCCCATGCGGTGATACTCTCCGATGTCAAAATGAACTCATAACCACCGCTCGCCTCACGTTTATTGACCGTAATGGTGAAATTATGTTGTTTCGAGGGGATATAGGTAAAAGTCTCGTCTTTTTTGAAAAGATAAGGGACACCTCCAATCGTAATACTTACGAGAGGTGTTCCCTCTGCAACTTCTTGCGGTACAATAATAGCCCGAAAATCATTTCCGTAGTTATACGGAATCGTACCAGTTGAAGGTATCTCTCCTGTAGGGGTTACAACACCTGTTGCAAGGTCAATTGTGGCTTTGCGGGTTGTGTTCAAGAGCAACACCTGTTTTTCAATTTTAGGCCATTCTCCCTCAGCGAATCCTTTACCTTCGGCTAGCGTAACACGAGCACTTGCCATTTTATGGTTGAAGCCCAGTTTGATTACCTTATCCGTGGGGGCTACATTCTCCGCTTTACCCCACAGAAAATCCGAAGCCTCGTAACCGCCGATTTTGCCAGATGCTGCCGATGTACTTTGATCTTTCCGTACTTCAAAAGCATAGGATGACACATTGTCCGGTGTGCTGAAAGGATAGTAGCCGTAAACATCGATATGCGTCTTGGTATCCTTCCAGTAAATATCTTGTGTCGAAGTCCATTTGTAAGCTGTTTCATTGAAAGTATGCTTTACATTATCGGCTCGGTTCCCCTCATTAAGCAGTGTTCCTGCCGTTTCTCCTTCGTAATCGACGATATAAATACCTACGGCATCCCCATCGCAGAACCCCGCATCGTTTGCACGAGTTTGGTAAACTTGGGAGATTTCTCCCGAAAGGGAAATTTTCAGGGGTGTTGCCTGATTGGTTTCAATCATTGCTTCATCTTTCATGCAAGAGGTCATGATAAACGATGTCATGAGAACAACTCTTGCTAATAATCGAAATTGTTTCATATATCTGGAGTTTTAAGTTATTCAACTATGCCGCCATAATCATTTTCGTCAGTTTCCCAATCGCTGATTCCGATATTGATTCCTTCGCTTGTCTTGTTGACTGTCAATGTACAAGAGTGTTGTTTGTTCGGTTCAAACGTAATAGTCTGTTTCAACACATATTCGTATTCCCCGATTGATACTTTGATAAGGTCTGTGTCAACAATGCTCTGCGGTACGATTAACGCACGGTAATAATCCACCTCCGCTTTGGGTGTCATATCGACAGGCGTTCCCGTAGCAGTTGCTTTACCCGTCGCAAGGTCGATAGTCGCATTGATTTTCATACCACAAACAGTTATCCCCGCTTGCCTGATATCTTCGGTGCTATAACCATTACCTGCTTTTAGATAAATAAGCAGGTTACTCATTGTGTGGCTCACTGTAATTTGAACAGGATTGGCCGTAGGAGCAATGCCTACAGCTTTGCCCCACAGAAAGTCACTTGCCTTATAATTCGATTCGCTACTTTGATCGGCTTTTACGGCAAACGGATATGCAGAAACATTTGCAACATTTGCCGAGTATGGGTAATAGCAATAGAAATCGGCCTTTGTAATTTGATCTTTCCAATAAATTGGAGTGTCTGGTGTCCACGATCCTGAATAAGTAAAGCACATGTTGTCCACATGATTCCCTGTTACGGTCAGAGAGCCTACAGACGATCCGTTGAAATTGACGATATAGATTCCTGCTTTATCTCCCTGTTCGAAAGCTGCATCGGTAGCCCTTGTCCATACTTTAGCCGTAATATTGATTGGAATTTTTAAAGACTCAGCAGGTGGTTTCGGTGTCGGGTCTTCTCCATCATTGCTTTTGGAACACCCTGCAAGGGAAAGCCAGCCTGCGAGGGTAAATAGAAGAATCTTTCTCATAAGTACAATCATAGTTCTATCTTACCATTCAACTCCAAGATGGCCAATAT
>CAVIKQ010000050.1:0-11756 GCA_963643305.1 Eggerthellaceae bacterium | reverse complement strand
GGAAAATTGCAGAAGCGCAGCTCGTAGGCAAAACTTGGAATGTGCCCGCAGATGCGCCGCTTCCTCAGCGCAAGAATGCAAAAATCAGAATATCTCCCCTGCTGAAGTCACTGCGTGAGCAAAAAGATTCCCGGATTAAGGGTGGAATATATCATCGTACACAAATTGAGATGACCTATAATTCAAATCATATAGAAGGCAGCCGATTGACAGAGGAACAGACCCGGTATATATTCGAGACCAATACAATAGGAATCACTGACAATGCGGTGAAAGTGGATGACATCATTGAAACCATCAATCATTTCCGCTGCATAGATTCCATTATTGATCAGGCAAAAGAACCGCTGACGGAAAGCATAATAAAACGGCTCCACGGATTGCTGAAAAGCGGAACGTCAGATGCCTCAAAATCCTGGTTTGCGGTAGGTGAGTATAAACGGCTACCTAACGAGGTTGGAGGAATGGAGACCGCTTCTCCGCAGAAAGTCGGGCTTGAGCTTCGTGCGCTACTGAAAGAGTATAGAAGCAAAAAGATGATTGGTTTTGAGGATATACTTGACTTTCACCAGCGTTTCGAATCAATACACCCTTTTCAGGACGGTAACGGCCGAGTCGGACGTCTGATAATGTTTAAGGAATGTCTGAATCACGACATCGTTCCGTTCATCATTACAGATGAGCAGAAAATGTTCTACTACCGGGGTCTGCACGAATGGAAAACAATCCCAGGCTACCTGAGGGACACCTGCCTTACTGCGCAGGATTATTACAAGAAACTTCTTGACTACTTCAGAATTAAATATTGACAACCGATGCCCTTCATATTTTAACGAGAATGTTTGGAATATTAAAGATTCAAGATAGAAGTGCAACACTGATGGGTTGCCAGTGTTGCACTTGCTTTTTGACTCTGCCCTGTAGAATTTTTTATTGTTTCTGCACTGGTTTATGCCTAATTCTTGTTACCTTTGTGGAATAACTTATTAATTAATTTTGATTATGGCTAAGGAGAGTGCAGACATGACAGAAAAGAAAACCACAGAGGTTAATGCAGAGAAACTAAAGGCGTTACAGGCTACATTAGATAAATTGGAGAAGGATTATGGCAAGGGGACAATAATGAAGCTGGGAGACCAGCCCAAGTGGGATGTATCTATTATCCCATCGGGATCAATAGCTTTAGATCATGCTTTGGGAATTGGCGGTTATCCAAGAGGAAGGGTCATTGAGATTTATGGCCCTGAGTCGAGCGGTAAGACCACTTTGGCCATTCATGCCATTGCAGAGGCTCAGAAGCAGGGGGGTATTGCTGCCATAATAGATGCAGAGCATGCTTTTGACAGGACATACGCAAAAAATCTTGGTGTTAACGTAGACACACTGCTCATCTCACAACCGGATAATGGCGAGCAGGCTCTTGAGATTGCAGACAGCCTTATACGTTCCGGTGCTATTGACATTATTGTTATTGACTCTGTTGCGGCTCTTACGCCAAAGGCAGAGATTGAGGGGGAGATGGGAGACTCCAAAATGGGACTTCAGGCAAGGCTCATGAGCCAGGCTCTTAGAAAGCTTACCGCTAATATAAGCAAGACAAATACCTGCTGTATCTTCATAAACCAGCTTAGAGACAAGATTGGGATTATGTTTGGCAATCCGGAGACTACTACCGGCGGTAATGCCCTTAAATTCTATGCTACAATAAGGATAGATGTTAGGCGTACAACCCAGCTAAAGGATGGAGATGAAGCCAACGGTAACAGAACCAAAGTTAAGATTGTAAAGAACAAGATGGCTCCTCCATTCAAAAAGGCAGAGTTTGACATTATCTTTGGCGAGGGTATCTCCAAGATTGGAGAGATTATAGATCTGGGTGTTGAGTTTGACATAATAAAGAAGAGCGGTAGCTGGTTCAGTTATGGCGATACAAAGATTGGTCAAGGTCGCGATGCCGTTAAGAAGATGTTGCAAGACAACCCTGAGCTTGCCGATGAGATTGAGGCAAAGATAAGGGAGCAGATAAAAGAGGTTAAGGAGTAATCTTTAATGATAGACAAAGGGACAGTAGAGAGAATATTAGACGCCGCACGCATTGAGGAGGTTATAGGAGATTTTGTAGCACTCAAACGTCGCGGCGCCAATTATATTGCATGCTGCCCGTTCCATAATGAAAAGACCCCAAGCTTCTCTGTTTCTCCCGTTAAGGGAATATACAAATGTTTCGGTTGCGGCAAGGCAGGCAACGCTGTTTCGTTTGTTATGGAGCATGAGCATCTGAGCTATGTTGAGGCTCTGAAGTATCTGGCCCACAAATACAATATAGATGTTGTTGAGAGGGAGGAGTCTGCCGAAGATGCCCAAAAGAGACTTTACAACGAGAGTCTGCTCATTGTTAACGATTTTGCCCAAAAGTTCTTTACCAAACAGCTTTGGGAGACCGAGGAGGGTAAGGCTGTAGGATTAAGTTATTTTAAGGAGAGGGGGTTCTCGGAGGAGACAATAAAAAAGTTTGGACTTGGCTATGCCCCCAACGAAAAACGCGCTCTCACCCACTCTGCCCAGCGAGCCGGATACAAGACAGAACATCTTGTTGGGGTTGGTTTGTCTATTGAGAGGGAGAACGGTGAGCTGTTAGACAGATATTATGAACGGGTTATCTTCCCGATAAAGGGGCTAAGCGGAAAGGTGATTGCCTTTGGCGGCAGGAAATTGCGCAGTGACAAGAATATTGCAAAATATATAAATTCACCGGAAAGCCCGGTCTATGTAAAGAACCGCGTCCTTTACGGTATCTATGAGGCCAAAAACGCCATTGCCCGGGAGCAGAAATGCTATCTTGTAGAGGGTTACACAGATGTTATTTCATTCTCTCAGGCAGGTATAGAGAATGTTGTTGCCAGCAGCGGAACATCTCTTACAACCGGACAGATTCAACTTATAAAGAGGTTTACCAATAATGTTACAGTGTTGTACGACGGTGATTTTGCCGGTATAAAAGCCTCTTTAAGGGGTATAGATATGCTTCTTAGTGAGGGGTTGCAGATAAAGGTGGCACTTTTTCCCGATGGAGAAGACCCTGATTCATACGCCCGCAGCCACACCCCTGCAGAGGTTAAGGAGTTCTTGAAGACTGCAGAGGAGGATTTCATTAATTTCAAATACCGTGTGCTTCATTCAGATGCAGGTGATGATCCCATAAAGAGAGCACAGATAATAAATGACATTATAAACAGTATTGCATCTATTCCCGACCCTGTTATCCGCAACATCTATGCAGAGCAGACCGCACAGAAGATGAATATAAAGGAGGAGGTTCTGCAGCAGCAGATTGCAAAGCTTCACAGAAAGAGGATAGAGAGTGCCTACATACTCCGCAGACAGGAGGAGAGGAATAGCTCCTCTCAGCAAGAGGCTGCAAGGGGTTATGATATATCGGGAGAAAACGTTGAGTATGGCAATAATGCCAATAACGGACTTTATCGGGAAGAGAAAGATGAGACAGAAGCATCTGTTGAGAATGCCGAGAATGAATTGGTTTACTATCTGCTCAACTTTGGCCGATGCAGACTTTACATAGACAAAGACGGCGCGATGAGCAAAGAGGAGATTGAGAATGCTCCTACCGTTGCGCAATATATTAAGAATGAACTCGTTGCAGATGAACTTGATGTAAGAAACAGATTGTACAAACAGATTTTTGATGAGTATTTTGCCCTTGATACGGCCGAGTATGATACAGATGAGAAGATTCAGCGGTATTTTACCACTCACTCCAATTCCGAAATCTGCAGTGCTGTAATTGATATTATTACAAAACCGTATGCCATTACCATTAAGCGTTTTACAAAGACTATGGTACCGGAACGAAACATGCTTGGCAAGGTGGTTCCAAAGTCTGTGCTTATCTATAAAGCAAAGGTTATAAATCAGATGGTTGCTATTCTTTCCGATGAGCTTAAGGATTGTAAGGATAATGAGAGAATGACAGAGATTATCTCCAGGCTCAATATCTTGAATGAGGTAAGAAGGGCTTTCTCCAAGGAGTTGAACAGGATTACCATTTAGTAATCAGTGACGCTTATTTAAAGGCCGTGCAATAGTTACGGTTTTGTTATTTTATTGATTCTTTTGCCATTATTAAGCTATTTTGGGTACCTTTGCGGTCTGGATAATCCAGGAGGGCAGGTGCCATAATCGCAAGCCCTGCGTTTACCATGTTAGACAATCATATAAACAATACAGAAACTGATAATAACGAGAGATACGATGAGCAAAGAGTTTAAAAGACATCTTATTACGGCCGCGCTTCCATACGCAAACGGTGGTGTTCACATTGGCCATCTTGCCGGTGTATATGTTCCGGCAGACATCTATGCCCGCTTCCTTAGATTAAAGGGGGAGGATGTTAAGTTTATCTGCGGATCGGACGAACATGGAGTTCCCATTACAATAAAGGCTAAAAAGATGGGTGTTACCCCTCAGGATGTTGTAGACAAATACCACAAGATAATAAAGGATTCATTTGCAGGATTAGGAATAAGTTTTGACATATACTCCCGTACAAGCTCAAAGATTCATCATAAAACCGCATCTGACTTCTTTAAAAAACTGTACGACGATGGCAAGTTTATAGAGAAGGAGTCTGAACAGTTCTTTGATGTTGAAGCAAATACTTTCCTTGCAGACAGATACATTGTTGGAACCTGCCCTAAGTGCGGTGCAGAGGGGGCTTACGGAGATCAGTGCGAGAAATGCGGCAGCACTCTAAGCCCGGAGGAGCTGATTAATCCTCATTCTGCCATTAGCGGCGGTGAAATAATAAAGAAAAGGACCAAACACTGGTATCTTCCGTTAGACCAATATGAAGGCTGGCTTAGGGAGTGGATTCTAAACGGTCATAAAGAGTGGAAAACAAATGTTTACGGCCAATGCAAGAGTTGGTTAGACGGTGGGCTCCAGCCAAGGGCGGTAAGCCGTGATCTTGACTGGGGCGTTCCTGTACCTGTTGAAGGTGCGGAGGGCAAGGTACTCTATGTCTGGTTTGACGCCCCTATCGGCTACATTTCCAATACAATAGAATTGCTCCCCAACGAATGGGAAAAATGGTGGAAGAGCCGTGACACAAAGATGGTGCATTTCATAGGCAAAGACAACATTGTGTTCCATTGCATTGTATTTCCGACCATGCTAAAGGCTTATGGAGACGGTTTTATCCTTCCCGATAATGTACCGGCCAATGAGTTCCTTAATCTCGAAGGGGATAAAATCTCTACATCGAGGAACTGGGCTGTATGGTTAGATGAGTACCTTGTTGATTTCCCCGGCAAGCAGGATGTGTTGAGGTATGTACTTTGCGCCAATGCTCCGGAGACCAAAGACAACGATTTTACATGGAAAGATTTTCAGCAGCGTAACAACAGCGAGTTAGTTGCAATATACGGCAACTTTGTAAACCGTGCCATTGTACTTACCCATAAATATTTTGGCGGTGCAGTTCCTGCAACAGGCGCTGCCGGTCTGTTGGATATAGACAGAAAGGCTTTAGACGAGATTCCTGCCATAAAAAAATCTTTGGAAGAGAACCTCTGCAACTACAAATTCCGCGAGGCGCTTAAAGAAGCCATGAACCTTGCACGTATCGGGAACAAATATCTTACAGAGACCGAGCCGTGGAAACTTGCTAAAACAGACTTAGACAGGGTAGCTACAATACTGAATGTGTCCCTGCAGTTCTGTGCAAATATGGCAATCGCCTTTGAGCCGTTTATCCCTTTCTCCAGCGAGAAGCTGATGAAGATGCTCAATATAGATGCAAATGAGAACAGATGGGATACTCTTGGTAGGTATGATATTCTTCCGGCAGGGCACAAGATTAATCCTGCCGAGCTATTGTTTGCAAAGGTAGAAGATGCGGAGATTGATGCACAGATTAAGAAACTTGCAGATGCCAAGGCTGCAAATGAGGCTGCGGCAAAAGCTGCTGCCAGCAAGCCTGCTCCCGTTTCTCAAAAAACCGAGTGCTCTTACGATGACTTTATGAAGATGGATATTAGAACCGCTACCGTTCTCCAGGCCGTTAAAGTTCCAAAGACAGACAAGTTGCTTAAACTTACCATAGATACAGGATTAGATACAAGGACTATTGTTTCCGGTATAGCAGAGTATTATTCTCCAGAAGAGATGGTGGGCAGACAGATCTGTATTCTTGCAAACCTTGCACCAAGGAAGATTAAAGGGATTGAATCTAAAGGGATGATTCTTATGGCCAAGGATGAGAGCGGCAAGATGCGTTTTGTAACTCCGCAAGAGAGCGTAGACAACGGAGCCACAGTATCATAATAAGGGAATCTACAGTTTCTTCCAGAATCTGTCTGTAATATCTGAAAAACCACCATCCATTGTTTTTTTATACATCCTCTGGTTGGTGGTTCTCTCTTTCAGTCCCCCTAAATGCTTTATATAGGGGCCTATTTTAATGTAGTCAAATGCAGATTTGTCTATGGCAGAAGAGATACGAATACGACCACTGTACCACCCTACTTTCAGATTAGGGTGGTTGTGGCGTATATATTGTGCTAACTGATTTATCTGTTCGGGAGCGGCATCCCCGCCCATAAAACAGATACATGTTATCTCTCTGTTGTATTCCAAGACCAAGCGGTTGAGCTCATCTGTTGTAAGAGGTGTGCCAATATCATCCCATAAGAAACGGCTATGACAGTTGGGGCACCTGCATGGGCAATTGGAAATATTCACAGATAAAGTAACCTCATCCGGTATCTCCTGAAAAACAATGCTTGTATTTACATATTTTAACATTAGACCGTGGCTATGACTGTTCCTTTCCCAAACTATTCTTTATCCATTCTGTTGCTTCCTGCATAAAAACGCCTTGCAGCCTCCTCCTGACGTTTGGCAGAGAAGTTACTTACACGCTTCAGATAGCCAATGATACGGGTTATATAATCTATATTATAGCTGTGACATACAGGACACTCCTTTAAATAGCGCTTGTCTATATGGCCGCAGTCATTGCATATTGTATTTGGTATATTAAAGGTAAAATAGTTACATCCCTCCTTTGCAGCCACCTGCAGCAGCTGGCGGTATTGTACTTTGGTAAGATGTTCAGACAGATTCATGTGCAGAGCAGAACCTCCGGTAAGATGCTCTATATATGGTGCTCCGTGCATCTTGAATTTGTCTATGATATTCAGAGAATCATCTTCTACTGCATAGAAATAGCTGTTATAGCAGTCACGCGGCACAAAATAGCCGTCTTCCCTGTCCCATTTGGCATGTTTTACGCCAACATTTTCGGCAGGTATCATCTCGCAGTTGAACAATACATCCTTTGTGCGGTATTGCTTGTTGTACTTCTCTACCAAGCCTAACACTGTCTGTACAAAGTTCAGGTATTGTGGGTTATCGGTTATTTGAAGCCCCATAAACTCGGCTGCCTCTACAAGGCCGTTTATACCAATGGTAAGGTACTGGCGTCCTATGTTTATATAACCTGCATCAAACAATGGCAACATCCCCTGCTTCTGCAGCTCCTTAAGATTTTCATTGTAAGCCAGTTGAACCTTATGACAAGTATCTATAATATCACTAAGGAACTCTATATAATCCATACCGTTGTTAACGGCGTATTGTATGCAGCGGTTAAGATTTATGGTAAGCACGCTCTTTGAACCTGTAGACACACCGCCGGCACCCAATGTATAACTAAAGCCGTTGTCCTGAATTTCGTTTCTCAAACGGCAGCAGGAACTGAGAGAGTCTGCATTGTCGCTCATGTAGGTAAAGAAAGAGTGCCCCTCTGCGTACATCTCTGCTGTAAAGTCTCCCCACTCTTTGTCTATTACATCTCCATCCTTGCTCAACAGAGCCATGGTCTCTACAGGGAATGTGAGCACTGCTTTTGTCCGTTCCTTGTTGAACCACTTCATAAACCGTTTCTGTAGCCAGCTCAGGCTGTCCCAGTCCGGGCAACTGCCATCGGGAAAACGGAATTCTCCAAACAGACTTTCAAAGTATGGACGGTCATAGTAAGCTATATTCCAGAACACAGCCTGATAGTTACGTGCGCCTGTAGGTTGGTTTATAGAGTAGACTATCTGTTCAAAACAGTCGCATATAACCTTGTCTATGCTCCTTTGCTTTAGTGATAAATCTACCACCTTACTTGGGTCTTTCCAGTAATCCTTGCCATACTCCAAGCCTATAAAATAGTTCAGATACATAAGGAACTCCGGTGTGGCACAAGCTCCGCTCAACATGCTCGACACCATGAACACCATGTTCACAAAACTGCCGCAAAACGATTTAAGGTTGGTTGGAGCTGTGGAGTTGCCGCCTATAGACATAGTCCCCCCTATCAGCCACGGATACATTGTAATGGAGGCACAATAATTGGCCAAGCTGGTTTCATCGTTCTTATAGATAAAATGTTTGTCGAGCAGGTCTACATACTTGTTGGCCAGCTCCTTGCCATACATCTTCTTAATGCGGTCTGTAAGCAGACGACGGTTCAGACGAATAAAGTTAGACTTAGGCAGTTCTCCTATGAGAGTTGCTATATTCTTATGCTCCACATTGGCATTGGCATCATATTTTGAGCCTGTGGCAGCATTGGCTGCATTGCAATAGTCGGCAAGGAATTTCATCTTCTCCAAGGTCTCTCTATCCTCTGCATGACGCTGGCGATAGAGCATGAACGACTTGGCTACATGATAGTGTCCCTCTCGCATAAGAGCCTCCTCAACCTGATTTTGCACATCTTCTACCTTAATTCCATCGTACAGATTAAGATGCCCTATTATCTTGGACATACCGGTAAGATCTACCTCTTCATCTACAGAGGCAAACGCCTTAATTACAGCGTTCATAATCTTGTCAAGCGAAAAAAGATCAGCAGAGCCGTCTCGCTTGGTGATTTTAAAACTTTTATTCCCTGTTGCTTTCATTATATAATATGTGTTTATATTCTCTCATCGCTTCCCTATCCCACGAGTAAAAGCGGTCGTTGTTGAAAGGCAGGTCTTCTGACTGACTCCCGTCCCAATGCCTTCCCGATTTCATATTCAGTGGCAAGAGTGTGTTCAGGACGTTTGGATGGAGCTTCACAGCAGCGGGACTGTTCGGGATTTGCACCCGATTCCCTTTTCATCTGTTTGCCCGAACGGACAAAGCAGAACCATTCCGGAGGCAAATATACAAAAATAGTATAACAGTTGGGATAGCTATTATACAATATTTATTCAAAACATTTCTTAAAGACAGAGAAGCAGACCAAACTTGTTTTTGTGTTGTTATAGGGCAAAACTGCGCATAAGCCAACACGTATATCAGATAACGCCTCTACGCTATTCTTAAAAGATAAAGGGGATAACCTGTATTACTCGGTTGTCCCCTTTTCTACTATACATTGTTCAATATTTTTCTGTCTATTTACGTTGCAAAGGTATCTCTTTAATGGGTATTGCCACTATTAAAGAGGAAAAACATCTTGCAACAGCTATATAGAAAATGTTTATTTTCAGTATTTTACAAATAGCTCAATTTAACATTATCTTGCAAAACACTTTCATTGCCTGTTTACGCCACAAATGCTGCTTAAAAGTTTGGTTAATAGATTTTTTATTGTATCTTTGCCGCCCTAAAGGTCTGACCCTACAGATGCAACTGTACAGGCCTGTAATTATTAATAATCATTAAATTTTAACTGAAGATGTTAAAACAGTACGAGACCGTTTTCATTGCAACTCCCGTTTTGTCTGATGCTCAGATGAAGGAAGCGGTTGCCAAATACATCTCTCTTATACAGGAGAATGGTGGCGAGGTTGTATATGATCAGGATTGGGGACTTAAGAAATTAGCTTACCCTATCCAGAAAAAGACTACAGGTTTTTATCACCTTATTGAGTTTAAGGCAGAGCCTACATTTATTGACAAGTTAGAAACCCAGTACAGACGTGATGAGAGAATCATCCGTTTCCTCACCTTTGCAATGGACAAACATGCAATTGCATACGCTGCAAAGAGAAGAGCTAACCAGGCAGAACAAAAGTAATTAAGGAGGTAAAAATTATGGCTAATCAGACAAACAATGAGATTCGTTATCTTAATCCTCCTACAGTAGAGGTTAAGAGGAAAAAATACTGCCGTTTCAAAAAAGCAGGTATCAAATATGTAGATTACAAAGATGCTGAGTTCCTTAAGAGATTCCTTAACGAGCAGGGAAAGATTCTTCCTCGCAGACTTACCGGTACATCTCTTAAATTCCAGAAGAAAGTAGCTCAGGCTGTTAAGCGTGCAAGACATTTGGCGCTTCTACCATACGTAACAGATTTATTGAAATAAGGAGGAATCAAGATGGAGATCATACTAAAACAAGATGTAAACAACTTGGGTCATAAAGATGATATAGTAGTTGTAAAGAATGGTTACGCTACAAACTACCTTATTCCTCAGGGCTTTGCTATTATGGCAACCCCTTCTGCAAAAAAAGTACATGCAGAGAATCTTAGACAGAGAGCACATAAAGAGGCTAAACTAAGAGAGGATGCTACCGCTCTTGCTGCCAAGTTAGAGGGTGTTGAGGTAACAATTGCTACAAAGGTAAGCTCTACAGGCAAGGTATTTGGTTCAGTTAATAATATTCAGGTTGCAGAGGCTCTTGCAGCTAAAGGATTTGAGATAGACAGACGTAATATAACCGTTGCAGAGGATAAGTTGCAGGAGGTTGGCGTATATGATGCTACGGTTAAATGCTACAAAGATATTAAAGCAACAATAAAAGTTTCTGTAGTAGCTGAATAGCACTGCAAAAACTTTGCTTTTCAAAATAGAAATGGGATGTCCAAAGCGGTCATCCCATTTCTGTTTTGCCTGTTCTTTACAGACTACAAAATGTCAAAGCGGCAGGTTAAGTTTACACTTATTGTAGTTTTTCTAACCTCAAGACCTGTTCCCTCTTCGCCCGCCATCAAAACAGCATCTTCATTTACCGTAAGAGCCTTTGAATACATAACTCTTGGAGCGTATCCTCTAATGTTCATAGGCTCATTGAAATTTATATAAATACATCTGCCAAGTTTTCCCCCAACCGATGCCGCTAAAATGGCGGCATCTGAACGTGCCTTATTCCCGGCCTCTGTCATCAACTCCTTTATTACCTGTTCTCTAAGGCCTTTTGATATTCTCATCTCCTCCAATGACACATCAGATATTCTAAGGTTGTTAAGAAGATTTAATGCTGCAGCAGCCTTATCTGCAGTTGACACCTTTAACCTGTAGCTCTTGCTTGCAAGAATGTTATCTCTTTTTAACAGTATCTTTTTAAGGTCGCTCTCCATATCTGAAATAGTAAGATCGTTTTTAACATCTATCTGTATTCCTGAAAGAGCCTTTATCATCTCCTTTTCGCGCTCTGCAAGAGTTGCCTTGCTTTTGCCGGCCTCCTCCTTTATACTGAATTGTATATAGATCTCATCCGGAGTAATCTCCCTGTCTGCCTTTGAGGAGATCTGGATATAATGTTCGGTATAATTATTCTGGGCTTTGGCATTGAATGAACAAATTGCAAGCAGCATAACTGTTGCTGCGTAGTAAATCTTTCTCATAATCATATTGTTATTAGTTGATAATTCTACATGTAATCTGTAATCTGTAAAAATAAACGCATTTGATGCAAAAATACTGCATTTTATTGCAAATATCTGCTTTTACAAACAAAGCGTATGCCAACG
>CAVIKQ010000049.1:11070-11922 GCA_963643305.1 Eggerthellaceae bacterium | reverse complement strand
GTATATAAAGAGAACTTCCTTACAGCCATAGAGAATTTAAAAGTTGTAAAGGATAAATATTCTGCCGGAAAAACTTCCCGATACGATCTCCTGACGGCAGAGGTTGCAGTTAGAAATGCAGAACCCAACATGTATAGCGCCCAGGGAAACATAGTTGTCACCTTATGGCAGTTGAAAGCCGTATTGGGATTGGATTTGAACAATGAGATTGTATGTGACGGTAATCTTAAAGATTATGAGAATGAGCTTGCAGTACTTGCGGAGAGTAATATTGTTTTGGATGAGGATGACCTGTCATTAACTAAAAACAGCACCCTAAAACAGCTTGAGATTCAGGATGCTCAGTTGCACAAGACATATCAGTCCCAGCTTGCAAAATATTATCCGACCCTATCGGGAACCATTTCATACAACTGGAACGCCATGACAAATACATTTAAGTTTAACCAGTTTAACTGGACTCCATATTCGGTTGCCGGCATATCTCTCAATATCCCAATCTTCTCCGGAGGACAACGTTATTATGCCCTCAAGCAGACAAAGGTACAGAGGGAGCAGATGGCACTGCAGATAGAGGAGGCAAGAAAGAATCTTGAGGTTTCCATTACCCAGAGCCTAAGCAATTTGGAAACATCAACCAAACAGTATGAGGCAGCTAAGAAGAGCATAGAGAGCGCGGAGCAGGGTAACGCCATTGCGCAGAAACGATATGAGATAGGCAGCGGTACCCTTTTGGAGATGCAGAATTCGCAGCTTGCGCTTATGCAGTCGCGGTTGAATCTCAACAGTTCTATATATAATTACCTTGTTACCAAATCCTCTTTGGATAAGATTCTGGGTATAAGTATAGAT
>CAVIKQ010000049.1:0-11060 GCA_963643305.1 Eggerthellaceae bacterium | reverse complement strand
GTATAGATAGCGTAGATAGTTTATAGCATTGGCGTTGGCCGGCTTTTAACAATAGTGATAATAATTTTAAAATAATATAACAAAGATGAAGAAAAGTAGAATTATCGTAGGCGGTTTAATGCTCTGCGCATTTGTCCTTTCGCTCTCCTCATGCAAAAGCAAGAGGGAGACAGATGATGCGGAGAGTGCTTTGGTAGCTGCCCAGAATGTAGAGAACGCAGCTGCGGTTCAGGTGAAAGTAGAAAAGGTTTTTGAAGAGAATGTAGATCAGGAGGAGGTTTATTCGGCCTCGGTAATAGCCAATACAACAAACAATATATCCCCTAAGATGAGCTTGAGGATTGAGAAGATTTTTGTAGAGGTGGGAGACAGAGTAACCAAGGGACAGATTCTGGCCAAGATGGAGGCTACAAGCCTTGTTCAGGCAAGGAGCCAGATGCAGAACGATTCAATTGAGCTAAGCCGCGCACAGCAGTTGTATGAGGTTGGCGGCAACTCAAAGTCTGAGTTAGACGGAAAGACTCTGGCTTATACAATCTCAAAGACAAACTACGATAACCTTGTAGAGAATACAATTCTGAGAAGCCCTATAAATGGTATTGTTACTGCAAGAAACTATGATCAGGGAGATATGTTTACAATGGCTCAGCCTCTTTATGTGGTTGAACAGATTACCCCTGTAAAACTTGTTGTAAATGTCTCGGAAGGGTTGTTTAAAGATATAAAGAAGGGAATGACGGTAGATGTTAAATGCGATGTCTACGCAGACAGGGTGTTTAAGGCTAAAGTAAATTTGGTATATCCTACAATAGATGCTTCAACAAGAACTTTCCCTGTTGAGTTGGTTATAGCAAATACAGATCAGGCTGTAAGACCTGGTATGTTTGCAAGGGCATATTTTGTTTACGGAACAGCCAAGCATGTTGTAGTTCCGGACAAAGCCGTCCTTAAACAGACCGGATCGGGAGACAGATACGTTTATGTTGTTGAGAATGGAAAAGCTGTATTCAAGAAGGTTGAACTTGGTAGAAGAATGGGTACCGAGTATGAGATTATAAGCGGCCTTCATACAGGTGATGATGTTGTTACAGAGGGACATGCAAGACTCTCTAACGGAAGCAATGTAGAAGTGGTTAAATAACCCTAATTTTTGAGAATTAATTTATGAGTTTATATCAATCAGCAGTAAAGAAACCTATAACCACGGCCCTTATCTTTGTGGGTATAGCAATCTTTGGTATCTTTTCCTTGATTCAGATACCTATAAACCTGTATCCCGATATTGATACAAACACCATTATGGTTATGACAACCTATAGTGGCGCCAGTGCTCAGGATATAGAGAACAATGTAACCAAACCTTTGGAGAACACCCTTAACAGTGTAAGTAACCTAAAGGATATGACCTCAAGATCCAAGGAGAATGTCTCTATCATAACTTTGGAGTTTGAGTACGGGATAGATATAGATGTGGCAACCAACGATGTACGAGACAAGTTAGATATGGTTACCTCCTCCCTTCCCGATGAAGCCGATACCCCTATCATCTTTAAATTCGGGGCAGACGATATTCCTATCCTGCTGCTCTCGGTAACGGCAGAGGAGAGTACCAACGGCCTTAACAAGATATTGGACGATAAAGTGGCAAACCCGCTTGCCCGTATTGCAGGAGTAGGTACAGTATCTATATCGGGAGCCCCCAACAGAGAGATAAAGGTCTATTGCGACCCATACAAGTTGGAGGCATACAACCTTACAATTGAGACAATAGCGCAGATTATAGGGCAGGAGAACAAGAACACCCCCGCGGGATCAATAGATGTAGGGTCCAATACCTATTCTATGCGAGTACAGCACGAGTTTACAGATGCTTCGCAGATGAATAACCTTGTTGTTGGACATCAGGGCGGAAAGATTATCTATCTTAAAGATGTTGCCACCGTAGAGGATGGGTTGGAGGAGAGATCGCAGGAGACCTACAACAACGGGCACAAGGGAGGTATGATTATCATACAGAAGCAATCGGGAGCCAACTCCGTAAACATATCAAAGAAGGTAAAGGCAAAACTTCCCGATATTCAGGAATCGCTTCCGTCAGATGTTAAGTTAGGTATAATAGTAGATACGTCAGACAATATTCTCAATACCATAGACTCCCTAAAGGAGACCATCTTCATAACCTTTATTCTGGTTATGTTGGTTGTGTTTGTCTTCTTGGGACGCTGGCGGGCAACATTCATTATTGTCCTTACAATACCTATCTCCCTGCTGGCATCTCTCATATATCTGTTTGCAACGGGCAATACGCTTAATATCATATCGTTGAGTTCCCTTTCAATTGCAATTGGGATGGTAGTGGATGATGCAATTGTGGTTTTGGAGAATGTTACAACACATATAGAGAGGGGTAGCCGCCCTAAACAGGCAGCGGTGTATGCTACAAATGAGGTTGCAATCTCCGTTATAGCATCTACCCTTACAATGTTGGCTGTGTTTATGCCTCTTACAATGATTAATGGTATAGCAGGTATAATGTTCAGACAGTTAGGTTGGATTGTAAGTATCATTATGATAGTCTCTACCGTTGCAGCACTCTCTCTAATCCCTATGCTTTGCTCTAATATGCTCAGACTTAACAATAAGCATGGCAAGTTGTACAACATCTTCTTTGTTCCAATCAACAAAGGCCTGGACTGGTTAGATACTGCGTATGCAAGGCTGCTTGGATGGTGTGTGCATCATAGAACAGTTGTAGGGATGGGAGCGTTGGCAATATTCCTGCTTACAATGCTCTTTATAGGGCCAAAGATTAAGTCGGAGTACTTTCCTGTGGCAGATAATGCCCGTATAGGTATTACAATAGAGTTGCCGATAGGTACAAGACAGGAGATAACAAAGGAGTTTGCGCTAAAGATAAACCAGCTCTTTACAGACAAATATCCGGAGATAAGGAAGATTAACTTTACAGAGGGATCGGCAAGTACAGACAACGTATTTGCATCATTCCAGACAAACGGTACGCATATCATAAGTTTTAATATCAGCTTGATAAGTGTAACGGAGCGTGAAAGAGGCTTGCTTGAGATTTGTGAGGAGATGAGAAACGATCTGTCTCAATACCCTATTATAAAGACATACAAGGTTTTAGCCGGAGGACAAAGCGGCGGTATGAGTGGAGAGGCAACAGTGGATGTTGAGATTTACGGATATGATTTTGCAGAGACAGATGAAAGGGCTCAGGCTGTAAAGGCAAAACTTATGGAGGCCGGCTCACATCAGGTGCTTATAAGCAGAGAGGATTATGTTCCTGAGTATCAGGTAGAGTTCGATAGAGAAAAACTTGCCCTTAACGGACTTAATGTCTCAACGGCATCTCTGTATCTGCGTAACAGAATAAACGGAGCGTTGGCCTCTTATTACAGGGAGGATGGCGATGAATATGACATTAGAGTAAGAAACGGGCGAGAGTTCAGGCAATCTGTAGAGGATATAGAGAATATAATGCTGTATAATGCAGCAGGAAAAGGGGTGAGAATCAAAGATGTTGGAAAGGTTGTAGAAACACTTACCCCACCAACCATAGAAAGAAAGAACCGTGAACGTGTTATCACTGTATCTGCTGTTGTTCCTAAAGGAATGGCAATGAGCGACTTGGTAACAGCAACCAAGAATATCCTTAAAGATATGGACTGGACAGGCAATCTTTCATGGCAGATATCGGGTTCGTACGAGGATCAGCAGGATACCTTTGGAGATCTTTTCCTTCTGATGGCATTGATAGTGATATTGGTGTTCATTGTTATGGCAGCACAGTTTGAGTCGTTGACTTATCCGTTTGTCATAATGTTCTCAATTCCGTTTGCCGTTGTGGGTGTGTTGTGGGGATTGTTTGTAACAAACACGCCATTGAATGTTATGTCTCTTATTGGACTTATGATGCTGTTGGGTATTGTAGTTAAGAACGGTATTGTGCTCATAGACTATACAATCCTTTGTAGGGAGAGAGGCTTGGGCGTTTCTCAGGCTGTTCAGACTGCAGGTCATTCACGTCTGCGTCCTGTGCTCATGACAACTCTTACCACAGTGTTAGGTATGGTTCCTATGGCAATAGGTACAGGTGAAGGTGCAGAGGTATGGAGAGGTATGGGTATGACTGTTGCATGGGGACTATCGGTATCTACACTCATTACTTTGGTTATTGTTCCGGTAATGTACTGTGTATTTGCAGGAAGAGGTATCAAACGTAAGAGGAGAAGAGAGATTAAGGTTTTCCATAAGGCTCAGAAGGAGTTGGCTGCTGCCAAATAACAATTAAATTTTATTACAATGAAAGCATTATTTATATCATACAATCAGGCGTACCACGAGGAGATTCTCGATCTTATGAATCAGGCTCACTTAAAAGGGTACACAAACTGGGAGGTTGTAAGAGGCAGAGGTTCCGTAGACGGGGAACCTCACCTTGGAGACCATGCCTGGCCAACACTTAATTCGGCCCTGCTTATCTTTGGACAGGATGACAGGGTTGCAACCATTAAGAAGACCCTTAAAGTATTGGACCAAACCAACCCTGCAATGGGTTTGCATGCTTTCTCTTGGGATGCAGATGAGGAGTAAAGTCTATATGTAAGCCGTTTTGCGGTTAACCAAATAGTTTCTTTAAAAAAACGCTTCCACGGAGGCGTTTTTTTATTGCCTTTTTTGCCGGTTCAAGATAGTTGTCTTTAGGGTATGCCCTTTTCATCTTTGCAAAATCGCAGTGAGCTCTCCATACACTCTTTACATAGCTGCTCTTTCCCTGCAGAAGATAGACAGCTGCGCATAGTCCGTCTAAGCACTTACGCCAAAAAAGAAGCAAACCTCTTGTCTTGGACGGGTAGTTCTTATACAGCATCAGAAGGTTGTTTCTGTAGTTGAGGTATAGCTTGAACGGTGAAGTCTGCGGAAGAGTGCCGCCTCCAACATGATACACTACAGCCTGTGGAACAGACCATATCTCATATCCGGCAAGCTGTGTCCTCCAACAGAAATCTATCTCCTCCATGTGGGCAAAAAATTGCTCGTCTAACCCTCCAAGATTACGGAAAACATCAGATTTAACGCACATGGCGGCTCCTGTAGCCCAGAATATCTGTTGTGGTATATCATATTGCCCATTATCCCTATCTGCCCTGTTCATAACCCTGCCGTAGCAATAGGGGAATCCCCAAATATCTAACAATCCTCCTGCAGCTCCTGCATATTCAAAATATTGCGGCCTGTATTCGGCAAGTACTTTGGGCTGCACCACTCCGGCCTTTGGGTGCAAGTCCATAAACTCAATAAGAGGCTCCAACCACCCTTTTTCAACCCTTACATCAGAGTTGAGCAGCAGGAAATATTCGCAATCAGTCTCTTTGAACGCTCTGTTATACCCCCCTGTAAAACCGTAGTTCTTGTCAAAAAGGATAAGCCTAACCTGCTCTGCCGTATAGTTTTGCCTTACCCACTCAACAGAACTGTCTGTTGAGCCGTTGTCGGCAATAACAATCTCTGCATACTGCGGTGTATTCTCTACTAATGCGGGCAGATATTTTTGTAAGAACTCCTCACCGTTCCAGTTGAGGATTACCACAGAAACCTTATGCTTATTACCAGTTTGAGCTGTTTGCAGATTGGGGACTTCCATATTCAGTAGATTTTATCGCAACAAAAGTAGCCAAATTCCTTTACTATTCTTGCGCTTCCCAATAAAATTTGTATCATCATTAAATAATCCATACATTTACAGGTGATACAGTTTGAAATGATAACACATTTCAGCACCCTGCTTCACAGGTATATAAGATACACTGTCTCAGAGGTCACAAAATCTAATTGCACACAGTTTATAAAGTCCGATTTTCTTTAAGATTTTCGGACATTTTATTGCTGAGCTGGAGGGAATATTGTACCTTTGCACTCATATTATTAATGATTATGGGAGTAATACTAACAAAAGAGATACGCAATACTATTGAAAGCAATGGACCAAACAACCTCTATATGGTTCAGGATTTTACCTATCTAAATAATGACGGATTGGTTACTCGTGCCCTTTCCAGATTAGAAAAGGAAGGTGTTCTTATACGCCTCTCGCAAGGCATATATTTATATCCGTCACGAAATAAGTTCGGAATACTTCGACCCTCTATAGAGGAAATCGCTTATGCTGTTGCTGAAAAGGATAAAGCACACATTATTCCCAGCGGACTGACTGCATTGAACAAATTAGGACTTTCCACACAGGTTACGATGAATGCGGTCTATTTGACAGATGCCGCTGCAAGGGAACTTACTATCGGAAACCGTAAAATCATATTCAAGCGCAGCGTACCCCGCAATTTTGCCTATAAGACGGACTTATTCCCACTTATAGTCGCTGCCATGAAAGAGCTAGGGAAAGATGGAGTAACCGATGAACAGGTTGCTATCATAAAACAAGCCATTGAAAAATATGGCAGTCCTGATGAAATCAAATACGATTACAGCATTGCTCCGCAATGGATTAGACAAAGACTTTCATTATGAATTTTACTAAACTCACAAAAGAAGAACAACTTACCATTTTAGCTAATGTGGCCGAAGATAAAGGGATTGTGGACAATGCCGTAGAGAAGGATTATTGGGTCAGTATAGTGTTACGTGCAATATTTTCCTTGCCATACGCTACGGCTTTTGTATTCAAGGGAGGAACAAGCCTTAGCAAAGGTTGGGGATTGATAGAACGTTTCTCAGAAGATATTGACCTTGCAATAGATTCTAAATATCTTGGCTTCACAGATATTGCGACTAAAAGTCAACGGACTAAATTACGAAAAGATTCCAAAAAATTCATAGATGGCACATTTGCGCTTGACATTGAAAACAGATTAAAAGAGTTTGGGATGTTGGAATGTTGCAAGGTCAAGGTCCCTGAGACATCTGTCAGCGACCTTGACCCCGTAGTCTTGTATGTTGAGTATAATTCGGTACTGCAAACAAAAATGCAATACATACCAGAGCGTGTCAAAGTTGAGATAAGCTGTCGTTCACTCATGGAACCATCGGAAGAAGTAGAAATGCGTTCTATGATAGAAGATGCCTATCCAGATGAAGATTTCTCACTACCGATATTTGCAGTCCCTACCGTAGTGCCTGGACGGACATTTCTAGAAAAAATTTTTCTTTTGCATGAAGAGTTTAATCGCCCAAACGGTTGTACGCATATCGAGCGTATCACACGACACATGTATGATATTGCAAAGATGATGGACCAACCATTTGCTATGAAAGCGATGCAGAATGTACAACTATACGAAGACATTGTGGCTCACCGTAAGAAGTTCACAGCATGGAGCGGACTAGATTATACGACCCACCTTCCACATACAATATCGTTTCTACCCCCTGAAAACATAGAAGATGTTTTGCGAGATGACTATAAACAGATGCAAATCGGCTTCATCTATACCAGTGCGCCTTCTTTCGATGAGATTATGGAACGGTTGAGTGAGTTGCAGAACAGATTTAGGACATTGGAATGGAAAAATAATCGTTGACGGTATGGCGGACATTCTTTTTGATACAGACGAAACCTGGCCCCATCAAACCGATTATGTATCGCTTGGGAGAAGTGCTGGACCGGCTTCCCGATAGAGTGACAAAGCAAAAACAAATGAAAAGGCTAAACCCTTTTTCTAAGCTGATAAAATATGGCGCCATGGAGGTTATGGGGGATGATATACCAATTAAATAAAGCTGTTATGGAAGCAAAATACATTACTCTTACAAAAGATAATATAGATACAGAACATATATGCTGTGCTTTTTCAGACAAGAAGTGTGTTGAGGGCTATGAAATGAAAAAATCATGGCTCAAAAAGGAGTTTGAGAATGGATATGTTTTTAGAAGGTTAGATGCTCGGGCAAAGGTATTTATCGAATATGTTCCTACTGAAAAAGCCTGGATTCCTGTTAGTGCTCCCGATTATTTGATGATAAACTGTTTTTGGGTGTCTGGACAATATAAGGGACAAGGGCATGCTAAAGCGTTACTCCAATCCGCTATTGATGATGCAAAAGCGCAAGGCAAGAATGGCTTGGTTACGGTGGCCGGAGCAAAGAAAATCCCCTTTATGAGTGATACAAAATGGTTATTGAACCAAGGATTTGAAAGCATTGAAAAGTTGCCGAATGGGTTTTCTTTATTGGTATTGAAGATAAATTCCAACGCTGCAAATCCATCTTTTAAAGAGTGTGTAAAGAGTGGTGAGTGTGAGGATAGAGAAGGCCTGGTGGTGTATTATACAAATCGTTGCCCATTTACTGACTATTATGTAAATGGCTCTTTACGGTTACTCGCGCAAGAACATAATATTCCTCTAAAAATCATAAAATTAGAAACAACGGAGCAGGCGCAGTCTGCGCCTACTCCGGCAACAATATTTTCAGTTTTCTGCAATGGTAAATTTCTAACAACGGATATGACTATATGTGTTGCATCTAAATTTACCAAGTTACTGACTTTATCGGGAACCAATATTTTGGATTAACCTTACTATTTGGTTACACGCTCAAGCCACTTGACCATTCCAAACATAACACCCATAGATACAAGGCATACTATTAGGAATACGCTCCAGCATTGCCAGATAGGAATCTTGTTGAACATAAGCGGACCTAACCACAAGAACAGGTTTCCTATAGCTGTTGCGCCAAGCCATAAGCCTTGGCAAAGACCTTGGATATTCTTAGGAGCCACCTTAGAGACAAATGAAAGTCCAAGAGGAGAGATGAACAACTCAGCAACAGTTAAGAAGAAGTAAACAACAATTAGAACCCATGGACCTGCCTTTAAGCCGGCTTTTGCGGAGTCTGCCATAGCCTTAAACTCTGTACCGGAAGGATAGTTCATTAAGAATGAGAAGATAGCAAGGAACAAGAAAGCTGTACCTGCTATACCCATACCAATGGCAATCTTCTTAGGGGTTGAAATCTCTTTACCTTTCCTTGCAAGTGAGCCGAACAACAGCATAATGATAGGTGTAAGGATAATTACAAAGAATGGGTTAACAGCCTGCCATACCTCTGGAGCAATACTCTCTGTGTCTACAAAGTCACGTGCAAAAATTGAGAGCGAAGCACCGTTCTGATGGAATGAGAACCAGAAGAATATTACTATTCCAAGAACTGCAAACAGGGCATACATACGCTGTTTAATCTCTTTAGCCATAGCCTGTTTCTCCTCTGCTGTGTATGTAACAGACTCAGCTTTGGCCTTTTTCCCCGGAGTAGGGAACTCTCTTTTGCAGGCAATGAATATTGTAAGAGATATGAGCATTGCAACAACAGAGGCAATGAATGAGTAGTGGATACCTGTGTTGAATACATCAAGATACTGTGTACAGAAAGCTGTTAGGTCTGCTGCAGATCCGCTAACCTTCTCTACAAGCTCATTAAGATTGGATGCATCTGTAGCACTCATATCTGTGCCAAGGTTAAGGTATTTATGGCATAGAGCAGGAAGGTCTGCATTATATACGAGTGAGTGAACCTTTAGCCACCACTCTCTTAAAAGAGGAGCAACGAAAGGGGCAATAAGTCCGCCCACATTAATAAATACGTAGAAAATCTGGAACCCGGAATCTCTGCGGCTCTTTGCAAGTGTCAATGCCTCAGGGCCCTGTTTCTCGGCCTCTTTCTCATAGTTGTCGTACATCTGTCCAACAATAGCCTGTAAGTTGCCTTTAAACAGACCATTACCAAATGCAATAAGGAACAGCGCGAAACAGGTAAGCGGAAGCAGCCAGCTTGTGTTTTGAGCTGTTGCAAGAATTGGAATAGAGAGCAATACGTATCCGGAACACATAATGACTAATCCAGACATTATAGTCCCCTTGTAGTTTTGAGTCTTATCTGCAATAAGACCGCCCACAAGGCTTAATACATATATTCCGCAATAGAAAAATGAATAAATAAGCGTACTCTTCTCATCGCTTAGTCCAAACTTGGAGCAAAGGAACAGCACCAATACTGCATTCATGAGCCAAAGCGTTCTCCCATGTTGGAGATAGCCGCAGCCAACAACCCTTTAGGATGGTTTTTAAACATAAGTTGATTAATTATTTAAAGGTTAAAATTTCTTTATATTTTTTCAAAAGACCTACAAAGTTATTAATATTTAACATAAATCAAAATAGAAAGCAACAAACCTATAGCAATATAAGGTATTGCTCGTAACAAAAAGGGGAAAGCTGCGCATAAGTAACCCATAAAAACAGCAATGTCTGAAAAATGTCAGAAAAAACTCCTATATTTGTTATTTGTCATTAATGCCAAATGAAATTGGTGATGTTGGATTGTAGATTTTAATGAAAAAGCTGTTTTTAAATATCAGGTGGTGTCTGTTGTATATGGTCTCTTTGTTGCCGTTGAGATTCCTGTACATGCTGTCTGATATTGCCGCTTTTGTGTTCAGGTATATTTTACGGTACAGAAATTCCGTTGTCTACGTAAACCTGTCGCGGAGCTTTCCGGAACTAAAGTACAATGAAATAAAGAAGATATCGGGAGAGTACTACAGATATATGTGCGACATTATGTTAGAGAGTATCTGGGCTATCTCGGCCTCTCCCAAGAAGATGTGCAAGGTTGTCTCTGTTGAAAACAGGGAGGTGATTGCAGATATTGCCAGGCGTTATAACATTGTGCTTACGGTTATGGGGCACAGCGGAAATTGGGAGATGATAGGGGCAATGTTCGGGAATCCAAATGCCAGACCAAACGACAATTTTTCGAACGGGAAATATGTATTGGCCTATAAGCAAGCTCATGGTGGCTCGGCAGATTCAATAATGAAGATGATGCGCATGCATCAGTTTAAAAAGTTTAAGAAAGATGGCGGGGTGGTGGAATCGCAGAGAATAATGAGACATATCATTGCCAACAGAAAGGAGACCATTCTTTACACGCTTATAGCCGACCAGAATCCTGTGGGAAAGGATAAGATGATTGTAAAGTTCCTTAACCAGCCAACCGCCATGTTGGGAGGACCCGAATAC
>CAVIKQ010000048.1:0-12028 GCA_963643305.1 Eggerthellaceae bacterium | reverse complement strand
ATTTATTGGTTATGAAACTTATTGAAAGAACAGACTATCTGCAAAAAATGCTTGATACGGTAGGAACACCCGATGTAAAGGTCATTACCGGTATCAGACGTTCCGGAAAATCTAAGTTAATGGAGGCGTTTATTGATAGAATGAAAGTCTTGTCTCCTGATTGTAACATCATACATATTAACTTCAACCTAACGGAGTTTGAAGATATAATGGAATACCATAATATGTATAGTTACATACATGACCGTTATATTGAGGGAAAAAGCAATATAGTATGTATTGATGAGGTGCAAATGTGCTCCGGTTTTGAGAAAGCTGTAAATAGTCTCCATGCAAGCGGCAGATATGACATCTACATTACAGGTTCTAATGCATTTTTGTTCAGTAGTGATCTGGCAACGTTATTTACCGGAAGATCCTATGAGATAGAAGTATTCCCATTCTCATTTAAAGAGTACTGTAAATATTATGAAACAAACGATATTTTCAATGCTTTTGATAGATATTCTGCAGAGGGAGGAATGGCCGGCTCATATCTGTACAAAAATCCCGAAGATAGGTTCAAGTATATCCGCACTCTCTTTGATACTCTGATAATAAGGGATATAAAGCAAAAATACAATATTCGTAATGTTCAGCTTTTAGTATCGGTATGTGATTTTCTTCTTGACAATACTTCCAATATAACATCAATCAGAAATATAGCAGACTCTTTGACCGCAAGAAAGTTAAAAACGAACGACAAGACTGTGGGTAAATACACCCAATATCTTTGCGATGCATTTGCCTTCTACAGAGTAAGGAGATATGATGTGAGGGGAAAGAAATATCTTTTGTCTCAAGACAAATTTTATATGGCAGATCATTCATTCAAATATGCGAAACTCGGAACAAAGAATCTTGATTATGGGAGAATATATGAGAATATTGTGGCAATTGAACTGAAACGGAGAGGATACGAGGTTTATATTGGCTACCTCTACAGAAAAGAGATTGACTTTGTAGCTATAAAGCAGAATGAAAAACTCTACATTCAGGTCTCGGATGATATATCAAGTGCAGAAACATTTGAAAGGGAAGTTTATCCACTGCTGAAAATTGAGGATGCATATCCCAAAATCATCATAGCAAGAACTCGCCACGATGAATACCAGTACGAAGGCATTCATATTATTGACATTGCAAACTGGCTCATTGCAGAAAGGTGAACTGTTATTGTGCAGTGATACTATTCAAATAACATTGTTATTTTTGTGATAAAAATTTTAATAGGGACCGGCATGTTCACTATTGGGGGTAGAGGTTGTACAGTAATAGCCCCTTTCCTGTAAGCTATATGGGCAGAGACAAACTTGTTTGAGCTGTGCCATGGCAAGGAAAAGCTGCACAAAAGTTGGGTCTTTTTCTAAAGTATAATATGGCAAAGGTTAAGAAAGCGTGGTTTTGCACCAATTGCGGTGCAGAAAGCCCCAAGTGGATGGGTAAATGTCCTGCATGTGGGGAGTGGAACACAATGGTAGAGGAGATTGTCTCTAAAGATTCTGTTAAAGGGCATGCGGTAAGGCAAAGGGGGTTGATAGATAGTTTTCAAAGTATTCCGCAACCGCTTACCAATATAGAGTCTACAGATGAGAGCAGAGTAGTTCTCAACTTAGGGGAGTTGGACCGTGTGCTTGGCGGTGGAATGGTTAAGGGTTCAATGGTGCTCATAGCGGGAGAGCCGGGGATTGGCAAATCTACTCTTTCTCTACAGATTCCTCTTGCCAACAGCTCTTTTAAAACTCTTTATGTATCCGGAGAGGAGAGCGCAAGGCAGATAAAGTTAAGGGCAGACCGCATTGGCGGGGCGCATGAGAATTGTATTGTATATCCGGAGACTCTGCTTGAGAATATTATTGACAGGGCCTCTGATATGCTACCGAATATAGTAATCGTTGATTCTATTCAGACTATCTATTCGCAGAGCATAGATTCTTCTGCCGGCTCGGTGTCTCAGGTTAGGGAGTGTGCGGCCTCTCTTTTAAGGTTTGCAAAGGAGACCGGCGTACCGGTTATTCTTATAGGGCATATTACTAAGGATGGTACTATTGCGGGGCCAAAGGTCTTGGAACATATTGTAGATGTGGTGTTGCAGTTTGAGGGGGACACAAGACATTCGTACAGGATACTGCGCAGCATTAAGAACAGGTTTGGTTCTACGGCAGAACTTGCTGTGTACCAAATGACCGGGCATGGCTTGGAGGAGGTGCTGAATCCTTCTGAACTGTTTATTCCAATGCATGGCAATAATCTTAGCGGTATTGCCGTGGCTGCAATGTTAGATGGGGGGAGGCCTTTTCTTATTGAGATGCAGTCTTTGGTTAGCAGTGCGGCATACGGAACGCCTCAGCGTTCTGCTACAGGATTTGATGTGCGCAGACTTAATATGCTGCTTGCGGTGCTTGAGAAGCGTGCCGGATTCAGATTGGCTCAAAAGGATGTGTTTCTGAATATTGCCGGTGGGCTGAGGGTGTCTGACCCTGCCTGCGACCTGGCTATTGTTACTGCCATACTCTCCTCTAATTTTGATGTGGATGTATCGGGAAGAACGGCTTTTGCCGGTGAGGTTGGGCTGAGTGGAGAGGTTCGGCCTGTTGGGCAGATTGAAAAGAGGATTGCCGAGGCCGAGAAGCTTGGTTTTAACAAGATATTTGTTTCGGCTTTTAACAGCTCCGGCAAATTGGATGACAATGCAAAAGGGCGGACCATAGAGGTGATAAAGATTCAAACTATTGCAGACTTGGTCCGTTGCCTGTTCAGGTAAAGCTTATATATCAGCTCAATGACCACCTTTATTTATAAAGGATAATCCTTGTTGCCAGGTTCCATGCACAAATCTTTTCTTGCCGTTAAGATCCTCCATGGCACCGCATCTGGTAAAACCATGACTATTCATAAGGCTAACCACCTCATCTGCAAACCGTTCATTAATCTCAAACCACAGCTCTCCACCAACCTTTAACAGGCATCTCCCCAACGTAACAATCTTGTCATAAAAGAGCAGTGGGGTATTGTTGTCAACAAAAAGGGCTGTATGCGGCTCATGTTCCAAAACATTCCGCTGCATAAATGCTTTCTCCTCCTCAAGCAGATAGGGCGGATTGCTTACTATAATATCCATACGCAGGTCATCTCCGCAATTACTCTCTCTCCGTTGCATGCCTGTTTCCTTTTCTATTATCTCCAAGGCCTCGTTAGAGAGCAGGTCTGCCTTAAAGAATTCGGGGGTGTTTTGCCCCTTGCCTACAAACTCCTCTCTCTCCTGCCCGCATGCCACCGCCAATGCCGCCGCAGAGATGTCGCACCCCCAGACCTTGCTGTTTGGTATAAGTGAGGCAAGCGACCAGGCTATACATCCGCTGCCTGTGCATAAATCCAAGATTCGCAAAGGGTGGCATGAGCGGCTTTTGCTCTCTCCGTTAAATGAAGTGCTGTGCCTTCTGCATATCAGATTAACCAAATACTCTGTTTCCGGCCTTGGGATAAGGGTATCCTCTGTAACTCCAAATTTATATCCGCAAAACCGGGCATATCCTAAAATGTATTGTAGCGGCTCCCCCTCTGTAAGCCGATACAGATATTCTGTAAGCAGCACAGAGTGGGTAAGGTCTTTATTGGGAAACATGATATAGTCATAGAGTCCCAAGCCCTCTACCTCATGCAGGAGTGTACGAACAAGCGCTTCCGCTTCCCGTTCTCCATACAGCGGCGTGAGCTGCTCTTTCCCTTGCAATACAAACTGCTTGTGTGTCATACTGTTGTAAGAGCTATTGAAAACTCTCCTCTATGAGGGTGTTAAAGAACTCTTGCATTGATATCCCTGCGGCTCTTACCTGTGCCGGCACAAGGCTCATGGCGGTCATGCCGGGCACCGTATTCATCTCAAGAAAATAGATCTCGTTGTCTCTAATGAAATAGTCCATTCTCACAAGCCCTTTGCAGCCGAGATACCTGTATATCTTCTCCGACGTTTTCTGTACCCTGCGGGTAAGTTCTTCGTTTAACGGGGCAGGGCATATCTCGCGGCTCTGCCCAAGGTACTTGGCTTGGTAATCAAAAAACTCTCTATCTGTAACTATCTCTGTTACAGGCAGGGTTACTATTTTTCCGTTGGCTGTGTATATTCCGTTGGTAACCTCTCTGCCCTGTATGCACTCCTCTACAAGCACAGAGGAGCTGACCGCAAAGGCCATCTTTATTGCCTCTGTAAGTTCGTTGGGCTTCTTTACCTTGGTAACGCCAAAGCTGCTCCCGCCGTCTGACGGTTTTACAAATAGCGGAAGTCCCAACCTGTCTATGATAGAATCGCAGTCTGCAAAACAGAACTCCTCTTTTCTTATGAATATATCTTTTGCCATGTTTATTCCAGAAAAATCGAGAAAGCGTTTGCAGGAGTGTTTGTCAAAGGTTATAGTGGAGACAAATGATGAGCAGGTGTTGAACGGAATATCCATCATCTCAAAGTACCCCTGCAATATACCGTTTTCACCGGGATTGCCATGTATCATTATAAAGGCGTAGCTGAATCTGGTCTTTACCCCGTTAAAGGTAAAAGAGAAGTCTGTCTTGTCTATCTCTATGCCGGGGAAATCTTGCAAATCTTGCAGCTTTACACGGCCGTTGGCTCCTGCGTTGTTGGCATTTACAGAGAGGGGGTTGCCGGCCCTGTATTTTTTCTCTATCTCTATCTCTTTGTTCAGCAGCTCCTCTACAGCCTCCTCTGCCACAGCCTCTCCACCGGGGTTTATAACTCTCCAGCTCTCCCCTCTGAGCAGAATCTCATATATATTGTATCTCTCTCTGTCTAAGTTGTCTGCCACATTTTTACCGCTCTTTATGGAGATCTCTGCCTCCAAAGAGTTTCCTCCGTAAATAAGCGCAATATTTCTCTTTTTCATTGTCTGTATGTATAATGCAAAAACTAAATGGGGATAGGAATTTTCAGGTAATAAATTCCATCTCTATTCTGTTTTTAGTCGAAGTATTGGTCACTCTGATTAATATTGGCATCAAAATCGGAATCGGTGCCATCGCAATCAAGCACAATGTCAAACCCATTAGGAATGGTAAACTTGTCCTCTTTTGTAACACCCAAGGTGCCGTCTTCTAATACTTTTTTCATAAAGATGCCCCAAATGGGGAGTGCCATGTTAGAGCCTCCTCCAAGTGCCAATCCGGCAAAGTGAACCTGCCGGTCCTCTGCTCCAACCCATACGCCGGCGGTGAGTTTGGGCAGATAGCCTATGAACCAGCCGTCTGACTGGTCGTTGGTTGTGCCTGTCTTGCCGGCTACATCTCCTTGGGGTATATATTTGTATCGTATTCTTGCGGCTGTACCCTCGTTAACTACCCCTTGCATGAGGTTTACCATAAGGTAGGCTGTCTTTTCGCTTATGGCTTCTCTTTTGCGAGATGTAAAGGTAGAGAGGAGGTTGCCGTTCTTGTCCTCTATTCTTGTAACAAACAGCGGTTCTGCGTAAACGCCCAGACCGGGGAATGTGTTAAAGGCAGATACCATCTGATATACAGGCACGTCTGCAGAGCCTACACATAATGAGTAGACAGGATCTAACCATGTCTTTATCCCCATTGTATGGGCCATGTTTACAAGGGCTTGGGGGCCAAACTGTTTCATAAGGTAGGCCGATATGTTATTGCTGCTCTTGGTAAGCCCCCATTTGAGGGTTACGGTGCGGCCTATCCATTCCGGCTTGTCTGTGCTTTTTGGGGTCCATATATCCTCTCCTACTACAAATGACTGCGGTACATTCACCACTTTGTCACATGGGGTGTAGCCCCCCTGCATTGCAAGGGTGTATAGGAACGGCTTGAATGTAGAGCCTACCTGCCGTTTGCCCTGTTTTACCTGATCATATTTGAAATATTTGTAGTTGTTGCCTCCAACATACGCTTTTACATTGCCTGTACCGGGCTCTATTGCTAAAAAGCCTGCGCGGAGGAAGGATTTGTAGTAACGTATAGAGTCGTTTGGTGTCATTGTGGTGTCTATCTCCCCTCTCCACGAGAAGACTCTCATCTTTACAGGTTTGTCAAAGCTCTGCAGTATATCTTTTTCTGGCACTCCGTTGTTTTTCATTATACGGTATCTGTCGCTCCAGCGTCTTGCCTGTTTCATTATTGAGTTAATGGTCTCTCTTGGGGTGGAGTTGTCAAATGGTTTGTTGTTCTTCCATCTGAGTTCTCTGTTAAATTGTGGCTGAAGGTCTCTGCCCAAGTGTTCTGCAACGGCCTCTTCTGCGTATTGCTGCATCTTGGCGTTTATTGGGGTGTATATCTTTAGGCCGTCTTTGTCTAAGTTATACTTTGTGCCGTCTGGTTTTGGGTTCTTGTTTATCCAGCCGTAAAGCGGGTCTGTTGCCCATTGCAGGGAGTCTGACCGGTAGTCTTCGTAGTTGCTGTAGCTGCTGCGTTTGGGTTTTTGGGCATTCATCAGCTTCTTTAGCATGTCTCTAAAGTATGGTGCCCTGCCGGCTATATGGTCTTGCCTCTGGTAATCAAGGGTTATGGGCAGCTGTCTTAGGGAATCTCTCTGTTGGTCGGTTATGTATCCGTACTTAGACATCTGTCCTAATACAAAGTTCCTTCTTGTGAGTGCTCTCTCCGGATGTCTTACGGGGTTGAACCGTGTTGGCATGTTAACCATTCCAACGAGCAGCGCACTCTCCTCTATTGTAAGGTCTATGGGTTCTTTTGCAAAAAAGGTGTTGGCTGCGGCTTTTATGCCGTATGCGTTGCTCCCAAAAAAGACTGCGTTCATATACATGCTGAGTATCTCCTGCTTGGTATAGTTCCGCTCTAATTTTACTGCTGTAATCCACTCTTTAAGTTTGTTTACCCCCAAGACAAAAATCTTGGCTCCGGGGATACTTGATTTTGCCGTGTCTCTTGGGAAGAGCGATTTGGCCAACTGCTGGGAGAGGGTGCTTCCCCCACCTCCTCCCCGTCTGTTGCCAAGCAGCACCGATTTTACCCCTACTCTGGCCAAACTCTTAAAATCTATTCCGCTGTGCCGGTAGAATCTTGCATCTTCTGTTGCCACTATGGCATCTTTAAGCCCTTGTGAGAGGTCGTCGAATGAGATGTATGATCTGTTCTCTATATGGTAGGTTGTAAGTACCTCTCCGTTCTCTGCCAATATCTGGGTTGCAAGGTTGCTTCTTGGGTCCTCTAACTCTTCGAACGATGGTATATGCGTAAACAGGCTTACAAGCAGCAGGGCTACGGCTAATGCCGCAAATGGAGTAGAGATTAGTATCCAGAACCATTTGATTATTTTTTTCTTCTCTGTGAATATCTTTTTTTTAATTGCCATAATCGGTGTTATAGGATTGCTTGTTTAATTGTTGCGGCAAAAATAAAAATAAAAATTTGCATTTTACCTTAGATAATAACTTACTTTGCAGTTTCTTAAAAAATTGAGCAAGTAACCTAAAATAGGTTGGGCAAAAGATGTTCGGGCTATTTTTAAGGATTACTACAGAAAGTGCCGATAAAAAATGGGGGATAATTTAGTTATTGTTGAGTCTCCTGCCAAGGCTAAGACTATTGAAAAGTTTCTTGGACAGGATTATACCGTAAAGTCCAGTTTTGGACATATAAGGGATTTGTCTAAAAAGAATCTTGGTATTGAGATTGAGAATGGGTTCAAGCCCGATTATGAAGTGTCTGAGGATAAGGTTAAGGTTGTTGCAGAGCTTAAATCGCTTGCAAAAAAGGCCGGCACCGTGTGGTTGGCATCCGATGAGGATAGGGAGGGAGAGGCTATTGCATGGCACCTGCAGCAGACTTTGAATCTTAATGATGATAGTACTAAACGTATTGTTTTTCACGAGATTACCAAGGAGGCTATTCTGCATGCCATTGAGAATCCGCGTAAGGTTAACCTTAATCTTGTTATGGCTCAACAGGCCAGAAGGGTGCTCGACAGGCTTGTTGGTTTTGAGTTGTCTCCTATTCTGTGGAAAAAGGTGGCTCCAAAGCTCTCTGCCGGCAGGGTGCAGTCTGTGGCGGTGAGGCTTATTGTAGATAGGGAGAGGGAGATTCTTGGGTTTAAGGCGGAGCCGTTCTTTAAGGTTACAGGGGAGTTTCATCCTGTGGGGCATCCTGCAGGTGTTGTCATTAAGGGTACTCTTGAGCAGAAGTTTGCAGAGAGGGGGGAGGCCGAGCGGTTTTTGGAGAGATGTGCAGAGTCCTCTTTTGTGATAGAGAATATTGAGAAGAGGGAGTGTTCGCGTACTCCGGCTCCTCCGTTTACCACCTCTGCGCTGCAACAGGAGGCTTCGAGAAAGTTAGGGTTTTCTGTTAGCCAGACCATGAGGGTTGCGCAGAGCTTGTATGAGAATGGTCTTATAACCTACATGAGAACAGATTCTACAAATCTGTCTCAGTTGGCTATAAATACTATAAAGGAGACTGTTTCTCAGTTGTACGGTGAGGAGTATTCTAAGGTAAGGCAGTACAAGACCAAGAGCAAGGGGGCGCAGGAGGCGCATGAGGCTATAAGGCCTACTTACGCTTCTCGGCAGAGTATAGAGGGGACAATGGCAGAAAAGAGGCTGTATAATCTTATCTGGAAACGTACTGTTGCGTCTCAGATGTCGGATGCCCGTTTAGAGAAGACGAATATATTTGTATCGGGAAGCAAAATAGATTCTTTGTTTGTTTCTCAGGGGGAACAGGTTCTGTTTGACGGATTCCTAAAGGTGTATCTTGAGAGCAGGGATGACGAGCCGGAGGATACCGAGAACCAGCTGCTGCCAATATTGAATGTGGGTGAGGGGTTGGAGAGCAGGGGGATTACTGCTACGGAGCGTTTTACTCAAAGGCCGCCAAGATATTCTGAGGCTTCTTTGGTAAAGAAGTTGGAGGAGCTGGGTATAGGCCGTCCGTCTACCTACGCGCCTACAATATCTACTATAACTCAACGTGGGTATATTGTTAAGGAGGATAGGGAGGGTGCTGCAAGGGAGTATTTGCAGTTGAGTATAGATAGCAAGGGGAGGATTACCTGCAAGATGCTTACGGAGATGACCGGAGCGGAGAGGGGCAAGCTGTTTCCGCAGGATATAGGGATGTTGGTTACAGATTTTCTTAGTGCTAATTTCCCTAATATACTGGATTATGGCTTTACGGCTAAGGTAGAGGAGGATTTTGATAAGATTGCAGCAGGTAAGTTGGTATGGAACAAGGAGATAGAGAGTTTTTACAGGCCGTTCCACCAACAGGTTGAGAATACTTTGGCTGTTTCTGAACATAAGAATGCGGAGCGTGTGCTTGGATGTGATCCTGTTTCCGGGAAAAAGATGATTGTAAGGTTGGGCAAGTTTGGGCCTGTGGTTCAGAAGGGGGAGAATGATGACCCCGACAAACAGTTTGCAGGACTGCCAAAGGGGCAGCTGATAGAGACCATAACATTGGAGGAGGCTGTTAAGTTATTTGCGCTTCCAAGGGTTGTTGGTGAGATAGATGGCAAGAGCGTTACCGCTGCTATAGGCAGGTTTGGCCCGTATCTGAAGTATAACGGCAAGTATGTCTCACTTGGCAAGGGCTATACTCCTTACACTGTCTCTATAGAGGAGGCAGGGGCTATAATATTGGAACATGAGGCTAAAGAGGCAGCTAAGTTTATAAAGGAGTTCCATAGCGAGGATATTCAGATTCTGAACGGACGTTTTGGCCCGTATATAAAGCATGCCGGCAACAACTACAAGATTCCAAAGGGGCAGGATGCGGCTGCTCTTACAGCGGAGGATTGCCTTGCAATAATAGAGAAGGCCGGCCAAGGGGCCAAAGGGGGTAAGACAAAATCATCCAAGAGGAAAAAATAATGCTTGTTAACGGTTGGCTGAATGTTGTTGATTATTCTGCGGAGACAGATCTCTATGCCTGCGCTCAGAACGGCAGGTACAGGGGGGTTATTGCCTGTGTGGGGGTTGACAGTGGGGAGATTTTGGCTCAGTTAGAGGGGCTTTATCTGCATCGCAAATCTAAATTCCTGTTTATACGGGGGATATGCAGGGAGGAGCTTTCTATGTATGCTGCAAAGTTCTGCAAAAGTTCTATCCCCTTCATAGTATGGGACAGGGGGGAGACTCTGCTCTCCTCTAAAAATATGCTCTCCAAGGGGGTCTATCCTGCCGGGATAAATGCCTGTCTTGTATGCTCCGGAAGCAACGAAAAGATAAAGTTGTTTGCCTCTCATGTGGGGATGGAGTCCTTTTGTCTGTGCGGATACCAGACCTATCTCTGTAATCCGGGGGTGTTGAAGAGACTCTCTAAACAGAGCATGGAGATGCTGCGGCTTGGGGATATAAGGGATGATATCTGTTCTGTTGAGCCGGTAATGAGAGACAAAGAGCTGTTTGTAATAGATTTCAATTGCATGAGATATTCAGATTTCCCTCTCTCTCAAAAGGGTGGCAATCCCAACGGTCTTTATGCAGAGGAGATATGTTATATTGGAAGGTATATTGGTCTTTCTCTTGGAAAACGAAATATTTTCTTAACAGAATCTACGGTTAAGGAGAGTGATGAAGCTCTGCTTCCCGATGTTTGTTACAGATTGATTGCTCAAACTGTTTTGCATATCTGTATTGGGGTTTGTGATAACAAAATGGAGAACCCAAACAAGCCTCATTCTTCTGACAATTTTATACAGAAGATTGTAAAACTATATGATAATCAGCAGGAAATAGAATTTGTTACGAGTATGGTAACAGGGAGATGGTGGATAAAGATTCCTGTGTTAAAAAATGAAACTTACAGGTATGTCCCATGCGCAAAAGGGGAGTATGAAACGGCTTGTAAGGGGGATTTGCCTCTTAAATGGTTATTTTTTTATCAGAAATATAACCTCAAATAAGATTCTTTGTTAATTTTGTAACCTATTCTAATAATTTATAAGAAGATGGGAAAATACCAAATTGACGAGATTGACCAGAAGATTCTCTCCTACTTAGTAAAGAATGCCAGAATGCCTTTTCTGGAGATAGCACGCGAATGCGGTGTTTCTGGTGCCGCAATCCATCAAAGAGTTAAAAAGATGGAAAATCTTGGAATCATTACAGGCTCCAGACTTCTTGTAAAGCCCCAGTCCTTAGGTCTTAATGTTTGCGCTTTTGTAATGGTAACTCTGTCTGAGGCAAACAAGTATCCGGAGGTGATAGAGGCTCTCAAGCAGATTCCGGAGGTTGTTGAATGTCATTTTGTAACCGGGAAACATTCGCTTATGCTAAAGCTCTATTGCTTTGACCATGACCACTTAATGGAGATACTTATAAACACCATTCAGAATATCCCTTGCGTACAGCAGACAGAGACACTTATGTCTTTAGACCAGGCTATAGAGAGGCAGATATGGGTTAAGGATTATTCCGTTCCAAAGAGGAATAAATAATCTCGGCCATATCTAAATCGGAGGGGACTGTAATCTTTATGTTTAATCTGCTCCCCTGAACTGTTTCTATTTTGTAACCGGCTTTCTCAATTACAGATGCATCATCTGTAAATTGGGGAAGGTATGGTTGTTTGTATGCCTCTTTGAGTTTTGCCAAATCAAATACCTGCGGTGTCTGCACAAACAGGTAGTCTGACCTCTCTACTGTCTGCGTTTCAACAGGATTCCCTTTTTGGTCTCTTATTATGCGTCTCATAGATTCAACTGCCGGCATTACAGGAATTATGCCTCCTACCGTTGGATGTTGCTCAAATTTATAATTGAACATCTTTATTATCATCTCTTTGCCGGGGAATGGCCTTACTCCGTCATGTACAGCCACTATTCCGCTCTCTCCGGTAAGCTCAAGGGCGTTTTTTACCGAATGGAATCTTGTTATTCCTCCATCTGCCACTCTGTATCTTAATGATATGCCGTTCTCTTTGCAATAGTTGTTCCAGTACTCTCTGTATGCTTTTGGGAGTACTATAATCATCTCTACTTCAAACGGAAGTTACCTGAACAGATTTATGG